>CAZBYM010000161.1:0-8428 GCA_964495745.1 uncultured Chryseobacterium sp.
CTGATGATTTTGACGCGGAGAAAAGTCACCTCATTTTGTTGCACCAGTTCGGCGGAAAAATTGATTTGCGTAGCGACAATATGAATTCAAACATTCTCTGGGAACACGCAATCGGTCATAAACTTCAAACTCTTGGTGTAGTTCATCAAGGCGACAACGTTTACAGCAACAGATCCATCATGCTTGACTTTGGCACTGAGAAACTCGAAATCAGACCAGGGATGGACGGAGTAATTGTAGAACCACTAGACGAAGTTTGATGAAATACTTTTTCATAGCCACTTATGTTTTCTTCTCTGCATTCCTTTCTGCACAATACAATCCACAACGATTTCCTGTAATTCCAAAACCACAAATGCTTTTACCACTTGGTGGAGAATTTGCAATCAACAATGCGGTAACAATTGTCCTCGAAAATAAATCGCTGAAAAAAGAATGTGAATTATTTCGAAAACAAGCTAAACAACTCTACAATCTTGACTTGCGCTACGGAAAACTCTCAGGATTTGAACCGTGCATTTTCATCAGTCTCGATTCAACAGGGCTTCCTCCGGAAGGATATGAATTGTTCGTGAATAGTGGTGGAATCAATTTGTACGGAAGTCGCGCAGGAATTTTTTACGGACTACAAACTATTATTCAACTTATTCAAAACGGCACGAATCCTAATTCGCTCATCGTTCCCTCCTGCTCTATCATTGATTATCCGAGATTTACCTGGCGCGGAATGCATCTCGATGTATCGCGTCACTTCTTTCCAAAGGAAAATGTGAAAGACTATCTCCGTTGGATGGCCATGTACAAGTTGAATACTTTTCATTGGCATTTAACCGATGACCAGGGTTGGAGAATCGAAATCAAGAAATATCCGAAACTCACCACCGTTGGAGCATGGAGAAGCGGAACTCGAATCGGACATTTCAGTGAAGAACCACATTTGTATGACACTATTCGATATGGCGGATTCTACTCGCAACAGGAGGTGAAAGAAATAATACGCTTCGCAGATTCATTACACATTACGGTTGTTCCTGAAATCGAAATGCCGGGACATGCATGCGCGATGATCGCTTCGTATCCGTTTCTTGGAAACAAAAAGTCCGGCTGCGAAGTTCAACGTACTTGGGGTGTATTTACTCAAGTTCTTTCTCCGGAAGATTCTACATTCAAATTTCTGGAAGATGTGCTGACTGAAGTCGCAGCATTGTTTCCCGGAAAATACATTCATATCGGCGGCGATGAATGTCCCAAGAACGAATGGAAAACTTCCGCGTACGCACAAAAACTGATTGAACAGAATCAGCTCAAAGATGAACACGGACTGCAAAGTTGGTTTATACAACGCATCGTAACTTTTCTCGCAACAAAAGGCAAGAAAGCAATTGGATGGGATGAAATTCTCGAAGGCGGATTGGCCGATGGTGCGGCGGTCATGTCGTGGCAAGGAGAACAGGGTGGAATTGCGGCAGCTAAAGCTTCACACTATGTCGTAATGTCGCCGGGCAGTCATTGTTATTTCGATCATTACCAATCGCAGAATACCGGAGAACCACTTGCCATTGGCGGATTTCTTCCCATTGAGAAAGTTTACAGTTACGATCCGATTCCATCTGTGTTGACTTCATCCGAGAAAAAATACATCATGGGTGTTCAGGCAAACATCTGGACAGAATACATGAAAGATTTCAAACAGGTACAATACATGGTTTTCCCGCGTATTGCTGCACTAGCAGAAGTTGGTTGGAGCAGAACGGAAATAAAAGAATTTCAAACTTTTGTTCCGCGTGTTACCGCCCACATGTTACTCTACGACAAAATGAAATTGAATTATTCGCGGGCGATGTTTGAAATCAAAGCGCGTTACGAACAGGATTCTTCCGGGAATGGAATTCTGCTATACCTCTCCACTTTTTCTACAACTGGAGAAATCAGATACACGCGCGGCGGAACCGAAATTGGTTACAACGATCGGAAATTGTCTGGCCCGATTCACATTATTGATGACGAAACAGTTTTTGCTGCAGTGTATGACGGACGCAAACGCGTGAGCCCATGCTACAGTCAATCATTCGAAGGGCATAAAGCACTTGGGAAATCAGTAACACTTCGCAAACAACCTGGTCCTGCCTACAACAACGGTGGCGCAATGACTTTGGTTGACGGCATTACCGGAAGAACACCATGGACTGGAGCAGAATGGCTCGGTTGGTGGGGCGATACTTTGGATGTGGTGATTGATCTTGGTACAACAGATACAATTAATTCCGTGTATATGGTTGCAATGTCAGATGCGGGAAGTTGGATTTACTATCCCGCATCAATGGATTGTGAATTCTCTGTTGATGGAATTAAGTGGTTCAAACCTGATTATGTCCACTTTCATCCACGCGATGCTGCGATCGGCAAACAGTTCAAATATTACTCTGACAAAGGAATTATAGCGCGATATGTGCGAGTTGTTTCCGAACCAAATGGGAGAATTTCGGAAGGAAATCCAGGTGCAGGTTACCCCGCTTGGCTTTTTGTTTCGGAAATAATTGTGGAGTGAGTACTCGCATCACCCCTCGACTCCGCTCGGTCTGACAATAATTCTTCGGTATCAGATCAACTACAGAGAATTGCTGATCCTCTTTAACCAGACTCTGGTCTTGAAAGTAATTGTCAGACTGAGCGTCCTGAGCCTGTCGAAGGGCGAAGTCGACAATTATTAATCCTTCGCCAACATCACTTCCCAATAATCCCCAGCATAATCAACAAGGATTTCAGCTCCAGGTCCGATATTTTGCGCAGCAACGATGTATGGTTTCCCCTTGATGACTGCGTATTCAGAATTGTTTTTCAAGTGAACAGAACGATCTCCTGGACCTTCAGCATCGTTAGCGTATCTGGCCAACGCATCCATCGTGTATTGAGCATCAATTGTGTTCTTATCGCTGATATGAAATAAATAACGCGCAGCCTTGATGTCATTGTTGTAACGTCTCATGGCTTTGTCCCATGTCGTTCTTTCTCCTTTGTATTCAACAATTACATCACCTTTACGAATAGGACTTGTAGTGAACAATCCCTTCCCGGCACCTTTGATTCTTGACTTCTTTACAACCAGCATTACTTGATGAGATAAAATGATTAACAATTGAGTGCGCAAAAGTAGTATAACCTATCGAATCACCGCACAATCTCATCTTGTATTTTAGACGAACATTAGCTGTTCCCCAGTTGAGCAAGATTCTTGAAATAGCCGTATTCAGTCCCGAAGGAGCAATCATTGCCGCTGAATGTGGAGCCGACCGTATCGAATTGTGTAGTGGATATGTAGAAGGCGGACTAACTCCAACAGCAGCAACTGTTCAATTTGCAAAAGAACACATCGACATCCCTGTTCAAGTCATGATTCGTCCTCGCGGTGGAAATTTCTGCTTCTCCGAAATGGAAAAGGAAATCATGTTTCGCGATATGGCCTTGAGTATAGCCGCAGGAGCAGACGGAATCGTTACAGGCGCATTGATGTCGAACGGAATGATTGATGAAAAGTTCATGGAAGAAGTCATGCATGCTGCTGATGGAAGACCGGTAACTTTTCACCGCGCATTTGATGTTTGCATACATCCGAAAATTGAAATCACAAAACTCATCAGACTCGGAGTGCGTCGTGTGCTCACTTCGGCTCAGGAAAAATCTGCGGCCATGGGAATTCCTAAACTCCGTCAGTGGCACGAGGAGTTTGGTAACGAAATAACAATTCTAGTTGCTGGTGGACTAAATCCTGCGAACATAACTGCAATCGCTTCTCAAACCGCATGTAATGAATTCCACGCTTCGGCCAGAAAGAAATTCATGGCTCCTGACTCCGGATTTGGAATACACGTTCTCCCCGATCCTGATTTCATCAAGGATATGAATTCCAAACTGAAAGTGTAAATTTGAGAATGGGCATCCGCTTCCTTCTTATCCTGTCTTGTTTATTCACGTCTAGTGTTCACGCATTCACTATTCTGGAGTTGAACAATGGGTGGGATTTTCATGAGAAAGGAACACTAGTGCACAGGTCAGCGACTGTTCCTGGAACTATTCATACTGATCTTTATAATTGGGCAGTGATCGGCGATCCGTTTTATTCTACCAACGAAGCGGAGTTCCAGTGGATCGAAACCAAAACCTGGGAATATTCAAGCGTATTCATCTGTTCGAAAGAACTCCTCAAGGAAAAACACATTGAACTCCAATTCGACGGACTTGATACGTATGCGGATGTGTTCCTGAATGATTCGTTACGCTTCACTGCGGAAGACATGTTTCTCTCTTATAAGATAGATATAAAGAATCTGGTTAAAGGCAAGAACAGATTACGAGTTGTGTTTCATCCTGCGTCTGAACTCATTGAAAGGAATCGTGCACTCTCTCCGATAAAAAAATATCCTGGTGGAGATCGCGTATTTATTCGAAAAGCGCAATATCAATTTGGGTGGGACTGGGGTCCTCGATTTGTTACTTGTGGAATATGGAAACCTGTACGCATTGTTGGTTGGAGTAATTTTCTACTTACAGATGCCGTTTACACGTTGGAATACCTGACGAAGGACACAGCATATATGAAAGTTGATTTCATGTTCCAAGCCGATAAAGCAGGAGTTTATGATTTCACGATCAATGAAGGCAAGAAGAAATTATTCGGAAGCCAGTACAAACACGCTGGAAAAACCAACGATCATTTACAATTGAGGTTTGCGATTCCCAATCCACGATTATGGTGGTGCAACGGAATGGGTAATCAGGAATTATACGAGTTCAAACTTACTGCGAAGAAGAAAAAATTAAGTTCCTCAATTACCACAATTACCGGTGTCAGGAAAATTGAATTGAGCTCGGATCAAGTCAATAGTGAAGGATCATTTCAATTTATTCTCAACAACATTCCTGTTTTCGCCAAAGGAACAAATTGGATTCCTTCTGACAATTTTCTTCCACGTGTTACCAACGGAAAAGTTGCAGGACAACTCAACGACATGCAACAACTTCACATGAATATGCTGCGCGTGTGGGGTGGCGGAGCTTACGAAACAGATTATTTCTACTCGAAATGTGATTCACTTGGACTCATGGTCTGGCAGGATCTGATGTTCGCATGCAGCATGTATCCGTACAAAACTTTGGATCGTAACAGCATGCTTGTTCATGAAATCAATGATAACTACCGACGCATAGCGAGTCATCCTTGCATTGCGCTTTGGTGCGGCGATAATGAAAATCGTGAAGGTTGGTACAATTGGAACTGGCAGAAAGAGATGGGTTACTCGGCATACGACTCTACGCTCATCTATGAAGAGTACATGGAATACCAGCAAAAATTCATTGCCACTTTGAATCGTACAGATCCATTTTTTCCATACGTGTTGTCGTCTCCGCAAAATGGGTGGGGAAGAAAAGAAGCTTATACTCGTGGTGATGTACACTATTGGGGCGTTTGGTGGGGAATGGAACCATTTTCATCTTACGAAACGCATACCGGTAGATTCGTTTCTGAATTTGGATTTCAAGGTGCGCCATCCATTCACACATTCAGGGAAATGGGAGCTGATGTTTCAAAATGGTTTGCTGATAGTACAATTAAGTTGCATCAGAAACACCCGACCGGATATCAGAACATTGAAACATACATGAAACGTGATTACGGAATCACACCAAATTCATTTGAAGATCACATCTATCTTTCTCAAGTCATGCAACGAGATGCGATGACAACTGCAATTGAAGCGCAGCGAAGAAACATGCCGCGTTGCATGGGTTCACTCTTCTGGCAATACAACGATTGTTGGCCGGGAACTTCGTGGTCAGTTGTTGACTATTTTGGGAGAAAGAAACTGGCGTGGTTCGGATTGAGAAGACTTTACGAACCCTTGCTCCTTTCAATTGCAGAAACAAAAGATTCAGTGTTTGTTTGGATTGTAAATGAAAATTTGGCCGAATACGATCACCGACTCAATATTACGTGGAGCAACTTTGAAGGTAAACCTTTTGTAAAGCTGGACAAGGACGTAAAAATAAGAGCGAACTCATCGAAAATAGTTTACCGTTTAGCCAAGAATATTCTTTTTGATCAGCTTCCCGCAGAAAAAGGGTTCTTGAATGTAACACTAGAGAAAAATGACAAAACGAACCTTAGTTTACTTGGATCTTCCACAAAACTTTTCGGCAAACCGATAGATCTTCTTCTTCCAAAAGATGACATGAAAGCTACTTTCGTCAGATACATCACAGAAGGACCTCAAATGTTTACCGTAAAATCAAAAGTTTATTCCCGGCAAGTGATGTTCTATTGCGATGATCCAACAGCACAATTCAGTGACAACGGTTTCGATATGTTGCCTGGAGTTACTTATACGATTGAAGTAAAGTCTGCTACGAATCCCGCCGTCGTTGAGAAAACATTGAAAGCCATAACGATGAATCGCCTCGTCAACGACGAACTACAAGAACAACAAGGCGAACTCCCCGACTAAACAAGGTGTGAGATCGCTTTAGCGATCCGCCGTATCGCGTGGGTTATGGGTACTAGCTACCGCCGAATCGCCGTTCGCCGTGTATAGCGCCGCAGGCAAGGCTCTCAATCATTAAACTCCTGACAATTACTTTTTCGTTTTTCCCTTCAGATATTTTCCCGCATCAATATACCAGATCAACTTCAACGACAAACTATTACTCTGCGGAGAATCAAAAACATGATTCACGTCCTCCAAATACGAACCATATAGAAATTGTCCAGAAGTATAAACCGCATTTTTCCAAACTACACTCAACTCACTTCCCGGAAAAAACTGCCAGGTATAAACTAAGTCCACATTGAATGCGTTGAAACTAAGATCGGCGTTACCGGAATAGCCATAATCTTCCACCATCCCATTCGCGTTCAATTCGTAATAGTCTTTGTATTGCACTTCCGACCAATAATGTCTGACCCGAAGCGATAATCCCATTGTATTGGTAAAAATATATGTTCCCGTAAAAGTACTGATCACCGTTTCCAGATCACGAACACCAAAAATGATCTTTCCATCAGGAAGTACTGTCACAAATCCTACATTGTCATTCTTCAATTCATTTTCCCATTTGTAAACCAAAAACAACTTGTCTGTCACACGCCAACGTGGCGAAATACTGTATTTCGTAATTGTCCTGTTTCGCTCCAGAAAAATACGATGAGAGGCGTTGAGATCGAGAGAAAATTTTCTGCGGTAATCAGACGACAAAAATCCACCAAGCTCATAGTTCTTTGGATAAATCAGATAACGACCGGGAACACGAGTTTCGAAATAATCGTAAGACTTGATCGGGTTCGTGAGCCAATTAATTCCTACCGTGTGAAAATTTCTGAACGTGTAAATATGTTTTCCACTTATCGTGAAGAAAGTTCTGTGTGAAGGTTCATACATGAACGAAAGATCTGCATTCACTTCATTGATTGTCCACATGAATGTTCCAAATGGTTTGAAGATGTTGTACCCAATAGTTGTTCCAAAATTGTAATAATTCTTCCGATCGAGATAACCCATGTCGTTGCAGTCAAATGTACTGCTCACCATTTTATGCTTCAACTTCGCGATGAATTTTCCACTCACCTTTCCTCCTTCAACGTAGTAGCGAAAACCGGAACTCGGAGCACTTTCTCCTGCATTAAAAACCTGACTGTAATCGAAAAATCCTTCCACCGCAAATTTATTCGTCTTGTCAGATTTTCTCCCCTGTAAACTCGAAACTACGGCGTCGCGTGCAAGTCCGTTTCTCAGTACAAATGTATTTGCAAATCCGATGTAGGAATTCTTTCCAAATATTTTTTCGTAGATGAAACAATTGTAATTCGTCATCGGGTTTGTTTCAACCCGGCGATAGGAATCGTCTGTTGTGTTGTGAAAAGTTGCGTAAGCTGGAGCAGAAATAGCATTGAAAAATCCAAGGCCTGTCTTTCCCGGTGTACGTCCCGACAATTTGATTGCATTATACAATCGCGTTACATCAGGATTATCGAATAACGTTTCATTACTGTCCAATTGTGAGGAGACCGAATAGTAACCGATTGGTCTCGCTCCTATTCTTCTCGAATAGAATAAATCATTCTTATTGACTTACCTTCATCTTTAGAAATATATTGTGCCGATTGGATATTGTGGTTTGGATCTTTACTATGCCTTGAAGAACTAAATAATATATGTCCTAATTCATGTTTTGTTTCACTTGCAACGCTTTCCCAATCTGTTCTCTCATTATCGATATAAGCGATTGAATAATAAGGCGGACCGCGAGGCAATCCTGCAGTAGGGCCATACCATCTCCAATTTACATGACTAAAATTAGTTGAGTAATCCATACTTGAACCAGTATCTGGTTTAGTAGAAACTTCTTCAAATAAGTTCATCTTCGGTAATAGATCTCC
>CAZBYM010000162.1:0-8424 GCA_964495745.1 uncultured Chryseobacterium sp.
TTCTTTCACTGTTTTAGCTTCGTAGAAAAGATACTTGTCTTTCAAGACTGGTTGGTTTGCATCGAAACGATCGATACGAAGACCAATGTTGAATTTCAAATCTTTGAAGTCGAATTTGTCCTGAATGTATCCAGCCATGTAGATTGGACGGAAAGCAGGAATTGCACGAGTGAAGTTTCCATTACCGTCAATTTCAGTGAAGAAATCATCGAAGGAACCATCACCTTTAGTACGCTTACCCGTGTAATCGTAACCAAAATAACTCACCATGTTGTTACCATCAAGGAGTAAGTCATCCGCACTAAACATGTCCATAGTGTAGAAATCCGGAGAATAAGAATCTACGTCCAGCCAATCTGTGCTGTTCGCAGCCATTCCAAGTTTCTCACGCATTTGAACGTCAAACCAACGCTGCTGTGAACCGTCATAATAACGATCATATAAGAACGCGTCATACGTACCATAATCAACCATTTGCGGATTCGCAAGATCAAGTTGAGTCAAGTGCAAGTTTGCTAACTGGCGCATGCGTGTCCAAAGTCCAAGTGACGAAAGGTTGTACCCACGCTCAGTTCTTTGTTCGAATTCGAAACCAACCTGAATCGCATGATCTTTAATATCTGCAGAGAAGCTAGTGAACACACGGAATTGTGTTTTATCATCAATTGCATAACCGCCATATTGACGACCCGTGTTGTACCATAATGAATATACATCAGTTGGACGGTAACCATTAGGAAGACCAAGGTTGGCAAGAAGAACGTCTGTGTTACCAGACATAGAGTAGAACTCATCTCCAGAACCAGCAACGCCATCAGGATCCGCATACGAACCAAGATTGTCAAATACATACGTAGTATAGTTTGACATCAAAGGATTCGGCGTAACCATGTTTCCGTTTTCATCCTGATAGAAAGGTTGATACTGGATTGCAGAATCAGAATAAGCAGCTTGAACATATCCAAATACAGTGTCGTTCATATACTCAACCATACCAGGGATGAATGTTCTGGTTTTCAGCTGGCGGAAAGTACCAACGTGACCATAATCGAAATGACGGTCTTTGTGAGTATCGTCTTGCGTGATTTGCTTGTATGAGGTGTATCCTACTTGTAAAGTATAGAACGCATTCTTGATATTTGAAGTTGATTTCCCATCATCAGAAGAGGAACCAAAACGCTGTGTCAAACGACCATAAACGCGCCAAGTGTTTGAATTCTGTTGTGGATTGTTTGTTGGATTAAACAACGCGTACTCATATATGTAGTTGTTTTGAGTTCCGTAATCGATAGATCCACCAAAAGTGATGTTCAAATTGTCTGTTGGTTTGAAATCGATCTTCGCATTGAGACGAAGCGCTTTCGACTTTACATTCTGACGAGCTTTGATTGGCTCAAGATCATCCATTGTAACAAACTCCGCGTTACGAACGAAACCAGCACCATTCGGAGCAGGACGAAGCGGACTTGCTTCAAGTTCTTTCAACTTTTCGTCTTTCACTTGATACGTTCCAATAGCGGATGGATCAGGATCTTTTTCAAGAACACCTTCACCAGAGAGGATGAAACCTAAAACAGGGCGATCGCCGTTTATTGAATCGCCTTTTTTCATCCAGATTGGTCCACCAACACTGAAACCAATGAAATTGTATCCGTAATCATCAAGAACTTCAGAAGTGATCAACTCCACTCCACCGAAATACTGACTCTGAGGTCCGCGAGTTGTAATGTTGATTACCCCACCCATTGCGTCACCAAACTGTGCCGGAACACCACCAGTGATTACACTTACTTGCTCGATAGATTGTTGTGGAAGACTTGCAGAACCAATTACACGCTGACCATCGATGAAATATGCAGTACCTGCGTCGCGCTGACCACGAACGCTAAGACCTTCACCCTCGTCAGCCTGATAAACACCAGCCGTTGTTGCCGCAACCGAGTTAATATTTTTTGACGGCATCGCAAGGAATTCCTCGCGTGTAACCGTTCCACCAGATTTTGTATCCGGATCGATAAGAGGCTCTTTATAGCTTACGATTACAACGTCTTTCAATTGTACGCTTGTTGCGCTCATTTCAATTGGAGAAGTTGTAAAATAAGTTGTCTTGTTTTCAGAAACAGTTACACCGTTTACCTGAACAGTCTGGTAACCGGTATACTGAACTTTCAAAACGTAAGTACCAGCAGCGAGAGGTTTGATAACGAATTCACCATCAAGATTGGTTGTTGTTCCACCTGCGTTCACACCGTCTTTCGAACAAGTGACAACTGCAAAAGGAATTCCTTCCCGCGTAGCTTTGTCAACGACTTTTCCTTTGATTTCACCGCCACCTTGCGCATGAGCAACCAGAGAGGTCGCGAGAAGCAAAGTAATTGCAACGTAGAGTTTTCGCAGCATAATGATTCAGTTTCGTGTTAATTTAAATAGGTCGCGCAATTTTGAAGTCGGTAAATATAGATAGTTTTATTTCTGTGGTGCAAATAAAATATTAACAAATATTTACACTCCCAAACGACTAAAAACGGATTTCGCGAACGAAATTATTACAGTCGTAACTAGCTAATTTACATATACTTACTATTTTCAACCCGCTTCCGTGGGGACGTTGGAGCGGAGCGTGTGAAAACACATCAGAAGTGATTCACAACCCAGAGAAATTTTCCGGGATTTCCGGTTAAAAAACCGGCGGCAGGTTCGGGATTTTAACCCGTTAAAGAACGATGAGCAAACCTAATGATTGATACGGTTAAAAGCAAGATAAGATGCGGAAATTTGGCTAAAAACGCACACTTTTTGACATCTGGTCTCAATCCAGAGATAAGTGGTCACTTTCTCTTCTTCTTGAACCAGCGTGTGATGAAGAATTCTTTTTTGTGCTCGTTGTGACGCTTTGCTTTCTTCTCATTCTTCTTCATTCGCTTCCGCGTTTTCTTGGAATTGTGCTTCTTGTTGTATTGTTTTTTGGCTTTCGCATCGCTCATTTCCTGCTTACGCTGCTTCTTCCACTCCTTCTTCGCTTTACGACGCGCAGCCTTACCAGTTTCTGTTTTTTCAGGCCCATCACCGCCACCTTCTGCATTATTCCCGTCTTGAGAGAAAGAAGGCGTGAGGGCTGTCAGAAACAGCACCAGAAAAATGCATAACGATTTTTGTATTCTATTCATCATGACAAACTTATAACGAAAACAATGCCGCTATCTTGCATTTCGTAAATTTGTTTTAACAAATGAGAAATATTCTTCTGGTTTTGTCTTTGATCATTGTCGCTTCGACTTCTTGTCGAAAAGAACAGCAAGGAGTGCCGTATGCTTATGTGAATCTAACTGTTTACGTTAATGACCCTCAAAACATTGCTCTGACAACTATTGGCGGATGGAAGTATTTCAGCGGAGGATATGGCGGCTTGATTGTCTATCGGAAATCGCAAGCGGAATTCATGGTGTATGACAGGGCTTGTCCGGTACATGCGGATGAATCGTCAGCAAGAATTGCAGTTGACTCAAGTAATATTATTCTGAAAGAAGACGTTTGCGGTTCGCAATTTCTTTTTACAGACGGAAGTACCATTGGCGGTCCAGCTATAGTGCCGGTTCAACGTTATCCAACTGTTTTTGATGGGACAGTGTTACGCGTACAGAATTAAAAGAGCCACTTCAATCACGAAGTGGCTCTTCAATAAAATCCAGATGACGACTAGTAGCGGTACTGATCCGGTTTGTAAGGACCAGCAACAGCAACTCCAATATACGCAGCCTGATCAGCCGATAAAGTGTCTAACTCCACTCCGATTTTAGCCAAGTGCAACATGGCCACTTTTTCATCAAGATGCTTTGGAAGTGTGTAAACTTTTTTCTCGTAGTTTTTGTAATTCGCCCACAGTTCCAATTGTGCAAGCGTTTGATTGGTGAATGAATTGGACATTACGAAAGACGGGTGTCCGGTAGCGCATCCGAGATTCACAAGCCGACCTTCAGCAAGCACGATAATGTCTTTGTTGTCGATTGTATATTTATCAACCTGTGGTTTGATTTCGTCTTTTGATTTGCCATACGTTCCATTCAACCAAGCCATATCAATTTCGGTATCGAAGTGACCGATGTTACATACAATCGCGTTATGCTTCATAGAGCGGAAGTGACGTTCAACAACGATATCCTTGTTACCGGTTGCAGTTACAATTATATCAGCGCGTTTTACAGCGTCGTCCATTTTCTTCACTTCATAACCATCCATTGCAGCCTGCAGCGCGCAGATAGGATCGATCTCTGTTACAATAACGCGAACGCCTTGGCTGCTCAATGATTGAGCTGAACCTTTTCCAACGTCTCCATATCCTGCAACGACCGCAACTTTACCGGCGAGCATGATGTCTGTTGCACGACGAATCGCATCAACGAGAGATTCTTTGCACCCGTATTTGTTGTCGAATTTAGATTTAGTTACTGAATCGTTTACGTTGATCGCCGGCATCAAAAGCGTTCCATTTTTCATGCGCTCGTACAGGCGATGAACTCCAGTTGTTGTTTCCTCAGAAAGTCCGCGAATATCTTTTGCGAGCTCCGGGAACTTATCAAAAACCATATTGGTCAAATCTCCACCGTCATCCAAAATCATGTTGAGCGGTTTGCCGTCTTTAAACGTAAAAAGTGTTTGTTCGATGCACCAATCGAATTCCTCATTGTTCATTCCTTTCCAGGCGAAAACCGGAATTCCAGCGGCGGCGATTGCTGCCGCGGCGTGATCCTGAGTTGAGAAAATATTGCACGACGACCAAGTAACTTCTGCGCCAAGATCGATCAATGTTTCAATAAGAACAGCAGTTTGAATAGTCATGTGTAAACATCCCGCAATTCGAGCGCCACTCAATGGTTTGCTTGCTCCGTATTCTTTACGCAGAGACATAAGTCCAGGCATTTCAACTTCAGCGAGTTTAATTTCTTTTCGTCCCCATGCGGCAAGAGAAATATCTTTAACCTTGTAACTTACTTTTGTTTCCACAGCTGTTTTGGTCATTTGGATTCAGTTTTAATTTCAGGACTGCAAAAATAATAGAAATACTCCAATTGAGAGAATATTTGATTGCTCAATAATATGCCAATTGTCCACAAAATAGCTACGTCTGGTGGCGTCGTCGTAAGTTGGAAGATTACCGAGACCTTTGCAGAACTTCAAGATCTTGTAAATTCGGAACGAATTCCTCCACCTCAACTAACGGGACACGAACTAAGACAAAAGCAACAGATGATTATTCAATTGTTGCACAACTTTCTTAGTTCGGGATTTGCTCTTACTTACAATCAGTATGGAAAGCCAGAGGTGAATAATGGCCAGTACGTTTCAATTTCGCACAGTGGCGAATATGTAGTCATGATGTTAGCTTCATTTTTATGCGGAGTAGATATTGAAAAGATTACCGGGCAAGTAAGACGGATCAGGAGTAAGTTTCTGAATGACGATGAGTTAGCTTCAACTGAAACTGCCAATGAAACAGTTCTAACAAAATACTGGACAGCCAAAGAAGCAATGTTTAAAGTGCATGGAACTGATAAAGTATTTCTAAGAAGTAATATTTTTGTCGAGTTTAGCGAAGAAAGATGTGTTGCGATTTTGAAAGATGGTGAATTAGAAATGAAGCGTTCAATCAGATTTGAGCAAATAGATAATTTGTTGCTAGCGTGGACGGAGCCTTACGATGAAGCATAAAATACTGGAACATTTACTTGAGAATAAGAAACTTGGCAAAAAAAGTCTGGCGGTTCTTGTAGATCCAGATAAATCGAACCGTCTTGACGATCTAATAAACGTGTGCGAGAAATCGCCTCCAGATATATTTCTTTTAGGAAGCAGTTTTCGGGGTGACGAACTCATTTTCCAATGCGTCGAGAAGCTACGCTCAATATCTCAAGTTCCAATTGTTCTTTTCCCTGGTAATATGAACCAGGTAGTTCCGAATGCCGATGCGCTTTTGTTGCTTTCGGTCATTTCTTCAAGAAATCCTGAATTACTCATAGGCAAACAAGTTGAAGCCGCTTTACGCATCAGGGATTCGAAACTGGAAGTTATTCCAACAGGATATCTACTGATTGAAAGCGGGCGACTCACAACTGTACAATATATGAGTCAGTCGCTGCCAATTCCACGAGCGAAACCTGAGCTTGCTGCGGCCACAGCACTTGCAGGAATTCAACAGGGACTTGATGCAATTTATCTTGAAGCAGGAAGTGGTGCTGATGAAACTGTGCCAGAATTGATGATTTCTGCAGTGTCAAAAAACACAGGTTGTTTATTATTTACCGGAGGAGGGATTGTTTCGAGCGAACAACTTGATATTGTTTACAGAGCCGGCAGTGACATTGCAGTAGTCGGCAATATTTTAGAATCATTTCCAGAAATGCTGCATGAATTAATAAAAGTACGAGATCGGTATATATGAGGTTAATAGTTATTTCACGGTCCAAAACAACGCCAGACGAAGCGAAGATTCTCACCGAACTTTTTGAATGTGGCGTTGAGTTGCTTCACATCCGAAAACCTTCGATGACCACAGCGGAAATGCGTGAGTTAATCGAAAATATACCGGAACATTTTCACAGGCGCATTGTAATTCATAGTCATCATAAGCTTGCTTCGAAGTATTTGTTGCATGGAATTCATCTGACTGGTGTTCACAGGAAAAGAAGATTCTCGACCTGGTTCAGGATATGGAGACTAAAAATGACGACGAACAATCTGCTGGTCACAACTTCTTTCCATAAGCTCAGTCATCTGTATGGTAACAAGAAAGATTACAGTTATGTTTTTCTAGGAACAATTTTCGATCGACTCTCAGGTGGATATAATCCGGGATACGGTGAGCACAGTGTGCGTGCCGCCATTGCTAATGGGAACATTCCTTTAATAGCACGTGGAGGAATAACTCAAGAGTTGCTTCCAAAATGCCATGATCTTGGTTTTGCCGGCGTAGCACTCGCGAGCTGTATTTGGGAAAAACCTAAGGCAGTTGATGCTTGGTGCGAGATTCTGAAATCTTGCAAAGAGCATGATATTCCCACAACATGAACATGGTTGTTGCAGACGTAATACAGAATATCCGGGAAGCAATTTCAGCAACGGATGCAATTACCTGGATTGCAACTTTGACGGCAGTGATTTATGTTATTCTGGCGCTTAAGGAGAATATTCTTTGCTGGAGTTTCGGGATAATCAGTTCCTCATTGTCTATTTACGTTTACTATCAAGAGCTGCTTTGGTATGAGGCAATTTTGAATTTTGCTTATGTCATTTTAGGATTTTACGGTTGGATGGTTTGGAGAAAAAAATCCGCAAGTGAATCGACACAGATCATCTCCAAAATCAAAATTTCTCTTTTTCTGATCATTCTGTCAGGTGGTGTTTTGGTAAGTCTAGTGCTTGGTTACATTTCAAAAACATATACAGCCAGCACTTTGCCCTTCGCGGATGCCGCCATTACCACATTAAGTATTATTGCAACGTGGATGACAGCAAAAAAATATTTAGAAAATTGGATTGTTTGGATTGTAGTTGACGGGTTCGCCGCAGGTGTTTACATTTACAAGGGACCTGAACTGTATTTGTTTGCATTACTGTTCATTTTTTATTCATTCATTGCTATCGCGGGATATTATTCATGGAGAAGGAAACTGATACAATAAAACGAATTGCAGTAATTGGTGCAGAGAGTACGGGAAAGACAACTTTAGCTCGATCACTGGCATTAAGATTCCAGACTTTGTGGGTTCCGGAAAATGCACGAGAATATATGAATATGCATTCCGGTGAATATCAAGTTGGGGATATCGAAAAAATTTCGAGAGAACAATTAATTCAAGAAGAACGGCTGGTTCGCAGTGCAAATAAGTTGCTCTTTGTAGATACTGAATTGATTATCTCCAAAGTGTGGTGCGTCGATGTCTTTGGGCAATGTCCTGAATGGATCGAAAAAAGCATTCCTGAAAATAAATATGACTTGTATTTGCTTACTGCAAATGACTTGCCGTGGGTAGCCGATCCGGTTCGGGTAAATGCTCAACGACGCGATTATTTTTTCAATTGGTATAAGCGAGAATTAGAAAACTATAATCTTCCATTTGAAATTGTTTCAGGGCGATATGAAGCACGATTGTTGAGTGCGATCAGAGCGATTCGTAAGCATTTCGGGCATTTTGATTAGATCTGTTCATTTTGCCACGAAGGCGCGAAGGCGCTAAAATTCACGAAGCTTTATACTAATTATGAAAGATAGGAGGTCACCTCGGGAGTTGGCCAGGCCTTTCATCTTGATGTTCTACGATGAGACGTCACGCTATTTTTCAAATCGATTGAAAGTAATAAATCGCGAAGAACTCATACCATTAGCCATTATAATATAGTCTGTTATTAACAATCTGATTGTTGATATTT
>CAZBYM010000163.1:0-8417 GCA_964495745.1 uncultured Chryseobacterium sp.
GAACCGGAATCGTTTTTGGTGCGTTAGTTTCACTCGTTGTATTTTCAGGTGCAGGATTACAACCGACCGTAAAAACGATCAGGGATGCAGAATAAATAAATGTCGAAATCCGGGAGAACTGCACAGCGAAGACTATTATCCAAATATACGCTGTACCTTTAATGAATCAATTGATCAAACAATGAAAAAAGCACTCTATTCACCATTAATTTCGGTTATGATTCTTCTGTTATTCTCAATGACTTCAGACAATCCTGTAAAGACACTTCACGATTTCAAAGCAAAGACTTTGGACGGAAAAGATTTTGATTTTGCTTCGCTTAAGGGGAAGAAAGTTCTGATCGTAAATACAGCATCCGAGTGTGGATTTACTTCTCAATACGCAGCACTTCAGGATTTGCACATGAAATATGACTCGACCGGTAAATTCGCGATCATTGGTTTTCCTTGTAATCAGTTTGGAGAGCAAGAGCCCGGATCTGCAACAGAAATCAAAACATTCTGCAGCAAAAATTATGGAGTTACATTTCAGATGATGGAGAAAATTGACGTGAAAGGAGACGATCAGCATCCTCTATACAAATGGTTAACGAATAAATCTGAAAATGGAGTGGAAGATGCTCCTGTTAAATGGAATTTTCAGAAATTTCTCATTGATGAAAATGGAAATTATGTTGATCACGCTGCGCCCGGCGAATTGCCCAACAGTGAACGAATCATCAAGTGGATTGAAGGGAAATAGTTAATTCGTTAATGGGTCAATTGGTTAATTAGCTAATTGACACTTCATTTTCTCCCAGGCATATTATTCCACATCGAAGTCATGACTTTGTAACCACCTTCAGGCTGCTTCTTCCACACCGTTACGTATTTAGAAGTGTCACCGGTTAACTGACTTTCTTTCAATATTGTTTTATACGCAAGTCCTGTTTCATACAAAACATCTTCATTTCCTTCCAATGATGTCGTTTGAATTTGCATATCGCGCGTGTAGTTCATTGTGCTGATCCAATATGTTTCTATTTGCTTCAGGCCATCGTAGTAATAGTCGCCGTCCGGCAGCAAATGAGCTCTTTCATCATACAATTTCATGATCTGAGAGACATCTCCGGCTTTCAATCCCTTGCTCCAGTTTGTATTCATACTATCGATTTCAGGTCGCACTTGAGCAATTTCAAAACTTTGTACGATAACAGAATCTGTTGCTAGCAATGTATCTCCAACAGAAGTATTTGGTGCAACTGGTGGAATACAAGAAGCCAACACAAGAATTACACAGAAGAAAAGCGTTGTTTTCATGTTGTAAATGTAGTGAACACAAGAATTCCCGTGAACAATCTTGTAGAGAATCTCCATTTCTCCTCTCTTGTCCGTATTTTTGAGGCATGAAACTGGATCTGCTTGCTATTGGTGTTCACCCCGATGATGTTGAATTAAGTTGTTCGGGAACAATTCTCAAACATATTGCGGCAGGCTATTCAGCAGGAATTCTGGATTTGACCGCTGGGGAATTAGGAACACGCGGCTCAGCTGAAATTCGGAAGCAGGAAGCGATGAATGCAGCAGCTATTCTTGGAATAAAATCACGAGAGATCATGAACCTTCAAGATGGATTTTTCACTGGTTCAAATGAAGAAATGCTGGAGATTGTGAAACGAATACGGAAGTATCAACCGGAAATTGTTTTGTGCAATGCAACTACAGATCGGCATCCGGATCATGGACGCTCTGCGAAACTGGTTTCAGACGCATGTTTTTATTCCGGACTACAGAAAATTTTGACAACGCATGAGGGTGTTCAACAATCAGCATGGAGGCCCAAAGCGGTTTATCATTACGTGCAGGACAGAAATGTAATCGCGGATATTGTTGTTGATGTTACGCCTTTCGTTGCAAAAAAATTAGAAGCGATTCAAGCATACACTTCCCAATTTTACGATCCGAAATCAAAAGATCCAGCAACTCCAATTTCTTCACAAGATTTCATGGAGTTTGTAAAATCGAAAATGAGAATTTATGGGCGCGATATTTTGATTGAATATGCGGAAGGATTTACTGTAGAGCGTGCTGTTGGAGTGGAAGACATGATGCTGCTTCGATAGGAAAATGATCTGTTGGACTAGTCCCATCAGCACATTTTCACTCTAACTGATTATATCATCCTTTTTATTCCAAATCCGCCAAGCCTCTTCAGCCTGCATTTTCAGCATATCCATTCCATTCATCACCATAGCACCTTTCTCTTTTCCGCGCTTGAGAAATTCCGTTTCAGCCGGATTGTAAACAAGGTCATACAGAAAATGATCTTTCGAAATAAATTCGTAAGGAATCTCAGGTGCTGAATCTAGATTCGGAAACATACCAACCGGCGAACAATTCACAATGAGCTTACACATGGCCATGACATGTTCGTTCAAGTCTGCATATCTGAGAAAAGTTTTGCCAGACCCTGCCTCTCGACTGCGCTCGAGGTGACGGGTCACAAAAATGCACTCCACTCCAATCTCACGCAGCACAAACTCAACTGCCTTCGCAGCTCCGCCAGTTCCAAGAATCAGCGCGCGTTCATGATGTGAAGCAAGAAATGGTTTGATCGATTGTCTGAAGCCATACACGTCTGTATTGTATCCAACCCACTTTTGATCGGAGCCGTTTGTCAGACTGAGCCCTTCGGCTGCGCTCTGGGCAAGCTCCGTCGAAGGCTGACGGAGAACAGTATTGACTGCACCTACCGCTTTCGCCGTCTCATCCATCTCATCCAGCAGCGGAATTATTGCTTCCTTATACGGAATCGTAACATTGAAACCATGTAGATTCGGATGACACTTAATCAGATCGGGAAGCAAATTGATATCCGTAATTGGAAATGATTTGTAAATCGCGTCCGTAATATTTTCACGTTGAAATTTTTCCGTGAAATATTTCTCTGAGAAAGAGTGGGAGAGAGGGAATCCGATGAGTCCGAACAAACGCACGGATCAGGATTTTTTCTTCGACATTTTATGGCGAATGAAACCAATCACCATGGGGAGAACTGAAATCAGAATGATAAGTATAACAACTGATTCAAAATGTGCTTTTACCCACGCATTTGTCCCAAGTGCATAACCTGCTAAGGACATACTCGAGATCCAGAGAAATCCTCCTACCACATCATATGGAAGAAATTTCGTTCTGTATTTCATTTGCCCTACACCAGCAACAAATGGCGTGAATGTGCGCACGATAGGAACAAAGCGTGCCATAATAATTGCTTTCGTTCCGTATTTCTCAAAGAATGTATGCGTCTTGTCAATATAAGCTTGCTTTACAAGTTGTCGCTTTCCGATTTTCAAATTCACGGCTTTATGCCCGAAGAAACGGCCGACTGCGTAGTTCACATTATCTCCTAAAACTGCAGCAATAAAAAGTAAGATGATGAGAACAACAATATTCATCGCAGGGTCTGGTTGATCAGCAGTACGGGCGCAAATTGCTCCAGCGGCGAATAGCAACGAATCTCCAGGAAGAAAAGGCATCACAATTAATCCTGTTTCAACGAAAATGATCAGGAAAAGAATTGCATAAATCATAGTTCCATATTCAGCAACCATTCCATCGAGATGATCGTTGATATGAAGAATGAAGTCAAATAAGTACTTAATTGTTTCCATTCCGGCTAGTACTGCGGAATTGTTGGGTCAATTTCACGCGACCATGCTAGAATTCCTCCCTTGAGATTGTACAAATTTGTAAATCCGTGTTGTGACTCTAGCGCGTTGCAAATTGTACCGGAACGTGCGCCGCTACGGCAATGTATTACAACCATTTTATCTCGTGAAACTTTATCAACTTGCCCAAGAATTTCGCCCATTGGAATTAGTTCTGCGCCAAGCGTCGCAATTTCAACTTCATGCGGTTCGCGCACATCAATAAGCTGGAACACTTCGCCATTGTCCATTTTGGTTTTGAGTTCCTGAACGGTGATCTCTTTCATAGGGAGAAATTTATTCTGCGTGTTTTTCTTTTGGAAGAAAAGAGAAAAATGTGTCGCCACGTAATCCGAGACGTAATGTTTCCAATGGAATAACTTCCTCGAAAGCAATATTCCCAAGATTCACATTGGCGCCAAATTGTTTGATGAACCAAACTTGCTGCGATTTCTGTGGAGCTTCCCACAAAATATTTTCCAATTTCACTTTAGCAATAATCTTGTTCATCAACATCGTGTGCGGCGAACCATTGCGGTGATAAATACCCACATTTCCGCTTTCACGAGCTTCTGCAATCACTTTCCATGAACCGGCTTCCAACTCATTCTTCATCATTGAAGTCCACTTGTTGGGATGGATAATTATTCCTTCCTCTTTAGAACCAACTTCAGATAGAACAGTGTAATCCTTTGCAAGTTTGCTGATGTATTTACATTTCTCATCATGATCCATGACAATCGAACCGTCCGAAACTTCAACGTGATCGATTTTCAGTTTATCGATAAAACGGACATAGTCTTCGAACTTATTCCGAATTATAAAGGCTTCGAATAATGTTCCACCTAAATAGACTTTGAATCCGGCATCTTTATACAGCTTGATCTTCTCCATCACGTTAGGAGTAATCACTGAAGTTCCAAACCCAAGTTTGACAAGATCAACGAAGTCAGCGCACGAGTCAATGAACATCTCTGCTTGTTTCAAACCAAGACCTTTGTCCATTACCATCGTTACCCCATTTTTTCGAGGACGACTGGTACGATCTGGAAGCGAACTGAGTTTGACGTTCATAAATTCGGATTATTGGGCAAAACTAGTAAAAACGTTGTCACTGTATAGTAGCAATTCTTATTTGCGATACGATTCGATAAGTTCTACAAGCGACAAATTATCTTTAAGCTGAGGAAACTCTTCGAACATTTCAATGTGTTTTTCAAAATCCTGATGCAGACCTTCGTGAAGAAATTCCATGGCTTCTTCTTTTCTTCCACCGTGAATTAAGTATGCAGCCATGCGATATTGAAGTTCCGCAAACACCGGATGATTCTTAATTCCTTCCATTAATGTTTCAATGGCTTCACGTGGCCTTTCCATCTCGAACAAAACTTTCGCGTAATCCAACCAGATATTCGGATTCTCAGGCTCAATTGCAATCACCTGCTTAAAAGCTTCTTCTGCTTCTTCCTGAAAGCCCAACCGAAGTTGAAAATCACCGTAAGTGTACCAATATTCAGCATTGGCCTGATTAAGATCCAAGGCCTTTTTTACATAGTGAATACCTTCACTCAAGCGATTCTGTTGTTCCAAAACCACACCAATTCCTAACCATGCATCGGCCAGATTAGCATCAAGTCGTGTGGCTTTGTGATAGTATAATAAAGCTGTATCAAAATCGTTCTTACGCTCGTAGCATTCGCCAATAAAGTAATGCGTATCAGCACGTTGAGGCTCAAGAACTAAACTCTCGCTATAGATCGCAATTGCTTCATCTAACCGGTTCAGCGTGCTCAATAAACTTCCCTTATTGAAAACTGCGCCCGCAAATTCATCGTTGATGGCAAGTGCATATTCGTAGGCCTCAAGTGCTTTCTCGAACAAACCGTTACGTGTATACGCCACGCCAAGATTGAACCAGGCGTATTGATTGTACGGACGCTTATCAGTGAACTTCTCGAAATAGGCAACGCCTTCTTCCTGATCACCCACCATTTCGTAGCAAAACGCCAACTCGTTAAGCGCAATATCGTGATCAGGATTTATTGCAAGACAACTTGCAAAAAGCGGAATCGCATCCTGATGTTTATCGAGATTCACCAATTCGTAAGCAATACAAAAATCTACTTCATCCTTAGGCGCATCATATTCTCCTGCTTTGCGAAAGCACTCGATCGATTTATCATGCAATCCCATTTGGCTGTAAATACTACCACGGGTCATGTACAATTCCGCATAATAAGGTTCAATTTTCTCGGCCTCGTTAAGAATATCCAAAGCCACCAGATTCTCGCCCATTTGGATGTGAATCTGTGCTTTCAGAACGAGAAAAGTCGGGCAATACGGATGTTGTTGTGTACCTAGATTGGTGACTTCAAGTGCCTTTCTGAATTGCTTAAGATTGATGTAATAATCAGTCAGCTCTTCGAGAACATCTTCCTCAAAGAAAGCAAAGACTTGATTCTTAACCATCTGCTCAAACTTCTCCGCTATTCGCTCAATGGGGTTATTCTCTTTACTCATACTGCAAATTTGAGTGAATTCAGCAAAGATAATTTCACTGCCGCCTTTTCAAATAGTTATACACCTAAAACGGCGTAAAGTTATCAGCAAATCCTGAATATTTGATGTTAGTATGTTTCATTGTAGTCAAAACGTAAATAATCGTGCCGAATGTATCTTTGCTCTCCCCATTGGAAAGGCAATATCCTGTTGGGAAGACCAATAAATCACAATTTCTGTGGCATTAATAAAATCTATTTCCGGAATTCGTGGCACTATCGGCGGTAAGCCGGGTGAAGGCTTAAGTCCGTTGGACGTTGTCAAATTCACTGCAGCTTTTGGTACATGGATTATTCGTCAATGCAAGCCAAATCGTAAGATCAAACTCGTTATTGGTCGTGATGCCCGAATATCGGGTGAAATGGTGAACCGTCTTGTGACCGGAACACTTTGCGGACTTGGGATCGATGTAATTGATGGTGGACTTTCGACAACTCCAACAATTGAGATGGCAGTAACTGCTGAAAAAGCAGATGGAGGAATTATTCTGACGGCAAGTCATAATCCAAAGCAATGGAACGCGTTGAAATTGCTGAACAGCAAAGGAGAATTTATTTCAGGAAAGGACGGAGAAGAAGTTCTTGATCTTGCTTCGAAAGAAGAATTTGTTTTCGCAGAAGTGAACAAACTTGGAAAGGTCACAATCAATGATACTTTTATTGACGACCATATAAAAGCCATTCTGGCGCTTCCCTTGGTAGATGTAAAAGCAATCAAGGCGAAGAATTTCCGAATTGTAGTTGACGCAGTAAATTCCACAGGAGGAATTGCAGTTCCCAAACTCCTGAAAGCATTAGGAGTGGAAGAAATTTTCGAATTGTATTGCGATCCTACTGGAGAATTTGCTCACAATCCTGAACCGTTACCTGAAAATCTGCGTGATCTGGCAAAAGCGGTTGCGAAAAATAAAGCGCATCTTGGAATTGTGGTTGATCCTGATGTAGATCGTTTAGCATTGGTTTGTGAAGACGGAGAAATGTTTGGCGAAGAATATACTTTGGTTGCCGTTGCTGATTACGTACTGAAGAACAAGAAAGGCAATACGGTTTCCAACATGTCATCAACGCGAGCATTGCGTGATGTTACTGAAAAAGCCGGTGGGAAGTATTTTGCTTCCGCAGTTGGAGAAGTGAATGTTGTAGAGGGAATGAAAGCCACCGACGCTGTAATTGGCGGAGAAGGAAACGGAGGAATTATTTATCCTGAATTACATTATGGCCGTGATGCAATGGTTGGCATTGCTTTGTTTCTTTCACATCTGGCAAAATATGGTAAATCGGCTTCGATGCTACGCGCAACGTATCCTGATTATCACATCTCGAAGAACAAAATTGAATTGACAAGTGAAATAAATGTCGACAGTATTCTTACGGGAATTCAGCAGAAATACAAAAAGCAACCAATTAATACGGTTGACGGAGTAAATTTTGAATTTGAGAAAGAATGGGTTCACTTGCGGCGCTCGAACACAGAACCTATCATCCCGATTTATTCTGAAAGTGAGTCGGAAACCACAGCTGAGAATCTTGCGAAGAAAATCATGCTCGATATTCGGGATTTGATAAAGGTGCAACAGCGGTAACAGTTGTCAGAAATCAGATATCAGACTTCAGTTAGCCAAGCGCCAATCAATCGTTGAACTACGGTTTTTTACTTAATGAATGAAATCACTCTTCTCTTGGTCATTCTGAAATCTGATGTCTCCTTTCTGATAATAACCGCCAAGAACTGATCAATATCCGCCCAATTCGCGAAAACTGATTTTCCTTACCTTGTACCGAATTATCCTGTGCAAATCATGAGAGTATATTTTGATAATGCGGCAACTACGCCGATAGATCGGGAAGTTGTGGATGCAATGCTCCCTTTGATGACCGAACATTTCGGAAATCCATCTTCAATTCACTCCTGGGGACGGCAAACCCGTTCTATGATTGAACAGTCGAGAAAAGCGGTGGCGAAATTGCTCAACTGTTCGCCATCTGAAATCTTCTTTACTTCAGGAGGAACGGAGGCCGACAATATGGCGATACGCTGCACTATTGAAGGAATGGAAATCAAGCATGCAATTACTTCTCCAATCGAGCATCATGCAGTGTTGCACACATTGGAAACAATGGCCGATAAAGGTCAAGTGAAATTGAATTTTGTTGCATTAACTGCAGATGG
>CAZBYM010000164.1:0-8385 GCA_964495745.1 uncultured Chryseobacterium sp.
ACCATGTTCTTCTTCCTTGAATTAGCTGTGATTCCAAAATTCCTCCTGATAGGAATATGGGGAAGCGGAAGAAAGGAATACAGCGCGATGAAACTTGCATTGATGCTCATGAGTGGCTCTGCATTTGTATTAATTGGTTTGCTGATAGTTTTCTTTGCATCTGATATTGGCGGAGGAGAGCATTCATACAATTTGATTGCTCTTGCTGCACATCCAATAAATCTGCAGTCGCAATTACTCGCATTCCCATTCCTCTTTGCCGGTTTCGGAGTATTCACCGCGATGTTTCCATTTCATACTTGGGCACCTGATGGTCACTCATCAGCACCAACAGCGGCTTCTATGTTCCTCGCGGGAATTTCAATGAAGCTTGGCGGATACGGATGTTTGCGTGTTGCGGTTTATTTGCTTCCAGATGCTGCGCATCATTATTCATGGATCATTGTTTTACTTGCTGCGATTGCAATTTTCTATGGATCGTTTGCAACAATGATGCAGAAAGATTTGAAATACATCAATGCATATTCATCAGTAAGTCACTGTGGATTTGTTATTCTCGGAATCGGAATGCTCACGAAGACGGCAATAATGGGAGCCGTTATGCAAATGGTATCTCACGGTTTGATGACCGCACTCTTCTTCGCTGCAATCGGAATGATTTACGAAAGAACACACACGCGTCAAGTTGATAAGCTTGGTGGATTATTGAAAGTGATTCCGTTCCTGTCAACGATTTTCATAGTTGCCGGTTTGTGTTCGCTGGGACTTCCCGGCTTCAGCGGATTTGTTGCAGAGATGACAGTATTCCAAGGTGCGTGGCAGCGACCAGAAACTTTTTATCGTTTAGCTACCGTATTGAGTTGCCTCTCGATAGTTGTGACTGCTGTTTACATCCTACGTGCTTCGGGCAAAGCAATTATGGGCCCGATCGTTGATGAGCATCACAAACATTTGAAAGACGCAACATGGAATGAGAAACTGGCTTCTATTGTATTGTTATTGGCCATTCTTGCAATAGGAACCGCACCTTTCTGGTTGACTGATTTGCTTAGTCCCGGCTCGGAAATTATCATGAATCAGTTAACAGCAAAGTAAAGACGCTGATCGAATATGGATTTGAATTTTTTTACATTGATGAAGTCGGAACTGTTACTCACGGTACTGATTTTCATTTTCCTATTTGCGAAGCTGGCGAACTTCTCTGACAGTACGCGAAAGTTTTTGATGTTCGCGAATGTGCTACTACTGATCAATTTCGCTGCAGGATTTTTATTGAACAAGCCCGGAGTGCTGTTCAGCGGCATGTTTTACACGAATGATGTCATCGGTTTGGAGAAGAACATCCTGAATCTTGCTTTATTACTCGTTTCATTCCTCTCTTATGATTGGTTAAGTAAGCACAAACATGCTGTAGAGTTTTACATGTTATTGCTTTCATCACAATTGGGAATGTTCTTCCTGCTTTCGTCCGGAAATTGGCTCATGTTCTTTTTGGCAATGGAACTTTCTACAATTCCGCTGGCGGCTCTGGCGAATTTTGATCTTGATCGTCCGAAGTCGCCTGAAGCTGCTTTTAAGCTCATCATGTCGTCTGCATTTGCGTCTGCGATAACGCTTTTTGGAATTTCGATTTTGTATGGAACAACAGGAACACTTGATTTTGGTGAAATGAAATTCCTGATTTCAATGTCGCATCTTCAATTGTTGGGATTTGTTTTTGTGTTTGTTGGACTCGCATTCAAATTGTCGTTGGTGCCATTTCACTTGTGGACAGCAGATGTGTATGAAGGTTCACCAGTTTCAATTACGGCAACGCTCGCTGTGATTTCAAAAGGAACATTCATATTCGTTTTCATGTCGACATTGTTTACAGTGTTCCAGGGATTTTTCGCTGCATGGGACAAAATGTTGATGTTGACGATCATGATCACAATTACGATTGGAAATTTTCAGGCTGTTCGTCAATCTAATCTGAAACGACTTCTTGCGTTTTCATCGATCAGTCAGATTGGATATTTATTACTTGGTGTTATTTCATATTCGCTGCTTGGCGCTTCATCTGTAGTTTACTTCATGCTCATTTATGTTTTCTCGTCATTGGCAATGTTCGCTGTTGTGGCACTGGTGTTTGATCAAACAGGAAAAGAAGACGTAAAGGATTATCGCGGATTTTATCAAAACAATAAGATCCTGAGTTGGGTTATTGCTCTGGCGTTATTTTCACTTGCAGGAATTCCGCCAACAGCAGGATTCTTTGGAAAATATTTCCTTCTGACTTCCGGTGCCGGTAAGGGAGATTACATTTTGCTGTCGGTTGCAATTCTTAACATGGTTGTTTCCCTGTATTATTATTTACGTGTAATCCGTGCTGTATTCATTGACAAAGGAGATGAGCCGGTTCAAAAGATTACAGTTAGCCCAATGATTGGAATTTCAATTGTAGTCTGTATTGCAGGAATTTTGGCAATCGGATTCGCAGGAGAAATATTTGATTACGTAAACACAACTTTTCACGGTCCGGCACATTAACGAAGATGGCACTTAACGCAACACATTTGTTTGAGGAACTCGATGGCGTAAAATGCGCGATTGTTGAAAAACTTGTTTCTCCAGAACGGGTTGAGTTTTTGAAAAAGCTTCTTGAATTGAATGGTTATACTGTTGTTGTTACAGGAACTCCACCACCTAAAGTGGCAGCGAAACCTGCAGCTCCAGTAGTGGAAGGGGCAGAACCGGTTCCCGTTGCTCCACCACCTGCACCAACTACATTCACTCTTGGTGTGACTGATGTTACGTTCAGTGTAATGAATGCTGTATTTAATCGCGAGTTGAAAGCACCGAATAAAGTTATTGTAACAGCCGCTTATTGGAGACAGGAAGAAGATGCACCGACGAAGGAAGAGTGGTATTGGTTTAATAATAAGTAGGTTTTTGTCCGACTTCGGCTCCGCTCAGTCTGACAATCTGCCTCGAACAATATCAGAGTAGCGAGAAACCGAATCCTGGTTCTTGATTTTTCTCGGGTGGAGCCACTTGTCAGACTGAGCGGAGCCGAAGTGTGATAAGAAGGTTTGTTACTTTCTGTATTCCCACAGTTATAGTTGTAAATTTCCTGCAATGAAACACGCTGTACTTTTCCTGGCTTTTGTTCCTATTTTTCTGAATGCGCAAGTTGCTGATCCGCGTATTTCAGAAACAACTCCTGCGCTTGGTATCCAATCAGTAAAAACTACAACTTTCATTAAAACTGTTCGGGATGGTGACAAGTTAGACACAGCAGTCAAACAGTTTAGTTATTTCAACAAACAAGGCTTGCTAACCGAAAGCCGATACGCCACTGTTCTTGACAAAGGAACATACACTTCACGTCGCCAGTACTTCTATAATCCGGAATGTTGCTGGCGGAATATTTACTATGAGAACGATGTAGTTCGCGATTGTACGTTCGTGTGTGAAGGATGTGGTGAAGACAATTGGGGATTGGTAAAATCGTTTGGAGAATCAGGACGAATAGTGCTACATGAGTATGAGGGTGATTCCGTCAGAGAGAGAGTTATTACCGGAATAGACACCGTGAATCGTCCTTGGAAAAAATTGATGCATACGGATGCCTTTTGGGATTACAAAAACGCCGGGGCGTTTGCTCGCAGACAAATTACGAAATCTGTTGACTCAGACACGGTGAAGTACCTGGATCAAAATGGGGAATGTTTGGTGATGATCGTTAATCATTTTAACAATTCATTCCAGAATGTTCAAACGAATTATTACAATTATAAGATCAAGAACTTTGTGTTTATGAAGATTAGGTACAACGATAAAATGGACATGGGATTTTTTCTTGAAAAGTGTAAGAAGGGTAGATGGTCGTATCAGGTTTTACGGAACTTCGACAACAAGGGATTAGTCGTTGAAGAAAAGTACATTGACTCAAATAAAAAGAAGCCTGTGATTATCAAGCGGTTCGAGTATGAGTATTATTAGGGACCTAACGCTGAAAAGGATAAGAGCCTTTTCAGCGTTAGGTCCCTTGCATTTTAGCCGTTTACAAACGCTTACAAATACTTACATCCGACTACAAACGTTTAATAACCGTTTTTTGCGATTTGCACGAGGCATCTTCGCGGCATGATAAAAAGAACAACGTTCGTCGAAGGCGCAACTTACCACGTCTATAATCGCGGGAATGGTCATGACCATATCTTTCGCAATCCTGGTAACTATGATTATTTTTTACGGAAGTATCATGAGTATATGGGCTCGTTATGGGAAACTCATGCTTGGTGTTTAATGCCCAATCATTTTCATTTTTTGATAACGGTAAAGGCCCATTTTAGTACGGATGATATCTTGTCAACCAAATGTTCTTCAGCATTTGCAAATTTTACAAATGGGTATGCACAGTCATTTAACAAGCAGCACAACAGAAAAGGAAGCGTTTTTATGCGGAGTTTTCGAAGGAAGGTAGTTCATGACCGTGAATATTTCAAAAGTCTGGTTTGTTACGTTCATAATAACCCTGTGAAAGATGGCATGGTACCAGCGCCTGAAAACTGGCCGTTCAGCTCCTATTCTGATTTTATTAATCGTGGAGCTTCAGTGGTTGGGAATGACCCCGTCATTTCACTTTTTGGAGGGAAGGAAGAGTTTCGTAGACAGCATATTCTACATCGAAGCCCAGGCAGCATAGAAATTCCTTGGCTTCTGGCTTCTTGATCTGTTTTAGACTGCGACTTGAGTATTCGGTTTGCTGTTAATTTGTGTATTGTCAGTGACAAAGGCTCTTACCCTGAAAAGGATAAGAGCCCTTTCGGCGTTAACACTCTTGAACTAAATGAGCAGGGGTTGTACCCTTGAAAAGGATAAGAGCCTTTTTGGCGTTAACACCCTTGAACAAAATGAGCTGGAGTTGTACCCCTGAAAAGGATAAGAGCCTTTTCGGCGTTAGCACCCTAGTCATTCAAAATGCACTTTTTACAAAATAATCATCACTTAATTTGCCAGCCTCAAATATCTATCGTAATATTGCGATATAAATACGAGTCATGGGAATTTCAAAGACGGATGATTTTACGCTTCGCGAGAACAGAATTGCACGCTATGCAAAGGCGCTTGCTCATCCTGCACGCGTGTCAATCCTGAACATTCTTCTCAAAAAGCAAGCATGCATGTGTGGCGACATTGTCGACGTATTGCCACTTTCACAGAGTACTGTCTCTCAACATCTCAAGGAATTGAAAGAAGCTGGTTTGATTCAGGGAGATACTGAGGGCGCGAAAGTGTGTTATTGCATCAACGCAGAAGGATGGACTGAAGCGAAAGAATCGTTTAAGGTTCTTTTTGATGCGTACAAAGCCGGAAGCAGTTGCTGCCGGTGAAATAAATAAACAATCGTAAAACAACGATAAAATGGAAAATGTAAATGGTGGATGTAGTTGCGGCAGTGCTGCAACCTCCGGAAATTGCGGCTGTGGTTCATGTTGTAACTGCTGCGGCTGTTGTTAAACAATGTGCGTCGGTGTAATAGCCGGCGCACTTAATTTATTTTGTCATGAAAACAGAAATTGAAGAATCGAAATTGCGTGATTTTGTTAAGGAAAAATACAGTGAAATTGCAGAGCAGTCGCGCGACGCAAATGCGAGTTCATGTTGTGGAACTACGGGATGTTGTACCGTAGATTACGAAGTTTTCGCTGAAAATTATTCTCAGCTGAAAGGTTATGTTGCCGATGCTGATCTTGGTCTTGGTTGTGGAATACCAACGGAGTTTGCCTTGATAAAATCCGGTGATACTGTAATTGATCTTGGCTCCGGGGCAGGTAATGATTGTTTCGTGGCGAGAGCATTGACTGGAGAATCCGGCAAAGTCATCGGAGTAGACATGACTGAGGCCATGATCGAAAAGGCGAGAGCCAATGCTGAAAAATTGGGTTTCAACAATGTGGAATTCCGCCATGGAATAATTGAAAAAGTTCCTGTAACAGCCAATTGCGCTGATGTGGTGGTGAGTAATTGTGTTCTAAATCTTGTTCCTGATAAATCAAAAGCATTTGCGGAGATGTTTCGTATTCTGAAAACTGAAGGACACTTCTCTGTTTCAGATATTGTGGTGCGTGGCAATCTTCCGGAAGAATTAATACAGGATGCAGAACTTTATGTTGGTTGTGTTTCCGGGGCGATTGGGTACGAAGAATATCTCGGACTGCTGTTGAATACGGGATTCACAAATGTGAAGGTGATGAAGGAAAAGAAAATTGAATTGCCAGCGGAAATCACTTCACGGTTTAATGCTGCAAGTGGAGAATACGGGATTTACAGCATCACAGTTTACGGAGAAAAACCAAAAACATGTTGCACTCCGGGTTCTGGTTGCTGCTAATTCCATTCGTATGAAAAAAGTACTTGTACTCTGCACAGGAAATAGTTGTCGTAGCCAAATGGCTGAAGGATATCTTCGTCAATTCTCTGGAGAAAAGGCGGAAGTTTATAGCGCGGGAGTAGAAACACACGGGCTGAATCCTAAAGCTGTTTATTTCATGAAGGAAGATGGAATTGATATCTCATCTCATAATTCGACACTCGTTGATGAGTATGCTGGAATTAATTTTGACTTCATCATAACGGTGTGTGATAGTGCGAAAGAGCGCTGTCCTGTTTTTCCTTCTCACGCGAAAAAATTTCATCATGATTTTCCTGATCCTTCAAAAGTGAGCGGAACTGACGAAGAAATCGCTGCAGCATTTCGCCACACGAGAGAATTGATTAAAGTATATTGCGCTGAATTCGTAAGGAACAATTTATGAAACAGATTCTTGCAGAGTTTTTTGCAACATTCCTGATGATATTCGCAGTGCTTGAATGCGTCATCTGGTTCGCGGGATCTGATGCGATGCTTGCATTGGGAATGGTCGCTTTGGTTTCAGGAATTGCGGTTACATTGTTGATCGTTTTTTTCGGAAAAATATCCGGTGCGCATATGAATCCTGCTGTGAGTACAGCAATCTGGCTTGATCGACAATTGAGTTTTTCCATGTTGAGTGGTTACATCGCGGCACAATTCGCTGGTGCACTTGGCGCTGCGTTATTGGTTGACTTGATTCATCCGGATGGCTACACAATGGGAAATACACTTCCTTCAATTTCGCTTGGTCTTGCATGGGTATTGGAGTTTGGACTAACAATGATTTTGATGGGCGTTATTTACTGGTCGACCGACAAACGTAATCCTCGATTGAACAAAATTGCTTCAATCCTGATCGGAGTCGCAATAATTATTGAAATCCTTGTGGCTGGAGCGCTCTGCGGAGCTTCGATGAATCCGGCACGCTCGCTTGGACCTGCAATTGTTTCAGGAAAAGTCGGATTTCTGTGGATTTACCTCACAGCACCTATTGCAGGAGCCGTTGTGGCTCGCTATGCGAATCAGATCTTTAGTGAACGAGGCAAAAGTTAATCAACATCTGAAGTTGGAAACATTTTTTGTTCGCAATGTGTCGAAAGCGAAAACACAGTAATTTTTCGGTATAAATCGACACATGAACGTCAAATCCAAAATTAAGACCGGAGTTACATTGAATTTTTTCGGAGAAGGATACAGCGTACTGCGTTACGATGAGGCGCGGATTCCATTTGATGTACTGGAGCAACGTGCAGCGGAAATTAAACAAGAATTGGATCGCGCGATTCTTGATCTTGAGTTTTACGAACCATTCAAGGAACAAGGAATTACATCGTGGAAGGATATTACACGTCAGGTAACAAGAGGAAGTTACGTTACGCGACTTAGTTGGATGGAAATTCGTTCTGAAGGTAAGAAACGAAAAACATCAAATCTGGACGAACTGTTTCTGACAGAAACTTTGTTTCCCCTGTGTGATTTTGATATTGCTGATCAACCTATCGTAAAAAGTATTAACGGCTCTTTTTATATTCTGGAAAAGGAAGTTGGAAAGATCGACACGTTTTTCATGGAAGGAGTTGTTGGCGATATTGAGCATTTGCATTTCAAATTAGAGCGATTTTCTTTTCCTGCAAAAAATCTATTGTTGCTTACGGCTGTAAGTTGCAAAGGTGAAGGATTGATGCGAAAGGAAACGGATACTGTTGTTTCCAATATGAGACTCATTCTAACGTGAGCAACGCTAAGTCTAAATTGCAGGACGAAATAGTACCTTTACGCCAGTGAAATCGCAGCTCATTTTTCTCTTTTTTATTTGTTTTTCGCTTACTGTTGATGCACAGTCTCCAGGTGCTGGGAACCGCAATTCTCAGGATTCGCCAGACAATTCAGGCGTGAGATTGCAGGTTGCGTCTCGCGTTAATCCTGGAATGTCTTCAATTGTAATTGATGGAAAATTAGATGACGAAAATTGGAATTCCTGCGAA
>CAZBYM010000165.1:0-8379 GCA_964495745.1 uncultured Chryseobacterium sp.
TTTGAATATTTCTCGGGCATATTTTAGACTATTATATATTGGCTAATGGTATTATACGATTCCCACGCGACGCGGAGGATCGCTAACGCGATCGCGCTGTGTCGCGTGGGAATTTCATTAGAATCGCAGTGACGCCGTTCGCCGTGTAAAGCCCGCGGCAGGCGCAGCAATATTTGACCGATGCTATTTCAGAAAGTTTACTTAATCAGATTCACATGCCCGATTCTCGCAATGTTATTCCCGAGATCATCTTTGCAGGAAATCTTCCAAACGTACGTATCGATTTGCGCGATTTGCGAAGCACCTCGAGGAACACCATTCCATCCTTCTCCCCATGTGTGGGTTTCCCAGATCAACATTCCCCAACGATCAAAGATCATGAAGTGATATTCATTCGGATTGATTCCGGTTCCAACAGGAAGAAAATAATCGTTGAGTCCATTTGCATTTGGTGTGAAGGTATTCGGAATATAAACCATTCCTGTTTCTTCGTACACTTCAATACAAACTACTGTTGAATCTACGCAGCCATCTACACTCGTTACACGTAATTCAATGCAATACGTTCCGGTATCACCGTACATGTGACATGGATTCTGCGTGGAATCAAATCCAGGATTATTCGGATCAGCGAAATCGTATAACCATGAGTATGCGTTAGTCGATTGATCAGTTGCGCAAACATCAGGTTCCCACAAGGAGACGTAATCATTATCAACTACGAAACTTGCAATTGGATTAGGGAATGATGTTATGTATCCAACGTATGTTACAGTATCTATGCAGCCGTTTGTTCCAACAACAATCAGTGAAACATCGTACGTTCCTGCACTGTAACAATGGATTGGAGATGAACCTTGATTATTATCGCCGTAAATCCATGTGATTGTTCCTGATCCTGGAGTTTGGTTCGTGAAATTCACACAATGTAATTCACAACCTGTTTGTTGATCAACTGTGAATACAGGAACCGGAGGAGGAAGAATTGTTACTTGTACGGAATCAATTCTCTGACATCCGTTTGCATCTGTAACTAGAACAGTGTAGGTTGTTGTTGCAGTTGGACAAACAGTAATAGCTGCAGTAGTTTGCGCACCAGGCATCCACAAATAAGAGTAGGCTGGAGTTCCACCCGCAGGTGTAATGCTGATGTTTGCACACGCACCGGAACAAACAGAAGCGGGAGCACCAGCTGTTAATGTAAGCGCGGTTGGTTCTGTAATTGTAATTGTGTCAAGCGAAGTACAATTGTTAATGTCTGAGACTGTCACGATGTACGTTCCATCACACAAACCTGTTGCCGTCTGCGTTGTTTGTATCGGACTCGTGTTCCAACTATACGTAAATGGACCGGTGCCGACGGGATTCGCAATCACACTTCCATTGCAATCACCAAAACACATTATCGGTGCGACGGGCAACGATGCAACCGTGAATGGAGGTGGGGCAGTAAGCGTAATTGTTTGTTGTGTTGAACAACTATCCGCATCCCAAATGAAAACAGTATAAGTTCCCGGTCCAAGGCCTGTAATTGTTTGGGTTGTTTGATTTCCCGGCGACCAGAGATATGTGTATGGAGCAGTTCCACCGGTTGGTGTTGCTGTCGCAGAACCATCCATCGCATTCGGGCATGTTGGATTCACTCCTGAAATTGTAGCGGTGATTGCAACAGTGGCACCAGTAACAACTACTGTCTGTGTATCGATGATGTTGTTAATGATGTCTGTAATAATAACAGTGTAAGTTCCAGGACAAAGATTAGAAGCAGTTGAACCTGTTCCGCCCATTGGCGACCAGCTGTAAGTAAAACTTCCGCTCACACATGCCACTTGCGCCGCAACTGTTGCCGAACCATCGCAAGGACATCCGGTTGAAGGAGTCGAAGTAATACTTGTTGTAGGAGCACATGCGCCAACAGGGAACGTCATGGACTGCGCAAATCCACTTCCACAAGCAAGAACTTCACCTGCATTGATTCCAAGTTGAACGTCGAATACCATTCCTGTGGTTGCAACAGTATTGATCAAATTTAGTCCGGAGTCATATTGTCGAACAGAATTCGCAGTTCCAACATACACGTTGCCGCAGGCATCAGTAGCAACTCCGCCAACAGTGTATTGTGTATTAGATGTAACGTTCACCTGCGCAATAAGCGCGCCGGTTGCTTTGTCCCATTTCTTAAGATTGACTCCATCATAAGAAAACAGAAAGCAACCTACTGCCATTCCATTGTATCCTGAGAAATCGGAATCGGTAGAACTCGCATCAATTTCGTTCAGGTTATATCCATCTTGAATTGACCATTGATTTACATATGCAGAATTCAGTTTCCAAATCAAATTGTCAACTGGATTTGTTGAGCCGGAACCAGCCCAAGTCATTCCAAAAATATCTCCGTTGGTTCCATCGATACACATTGCACGAAATTCTCCGCTAGTACTTGTTGGATTCAATGTTGCCGGAGCATATGTTCCTCCTGCAGGATTGATCTGTAGGGCCATTGGATTTAATCCGGAAACTATTTCCATTCCCATTACATCCATCATTCCGGTAATTGGATTGCATTCTACACGATACGTTTCACGTGATCCACCAACACCGCTGTTAGTATTGTAATTCATTACACCACCGGGGGAAAGTTGAACGCACTGATCGCCCCAAGGACCATAAACCAGAAAAGGATTTCCTGCGGCGTCAATTGTGAAATCACCGTAATACCACGATGAAACAACATTCGTGTATGTCCAGATGAGTACTCCCAAGTTGGTAAATTTCTTCAACGTGTATGGAGCAGATCCTCCGTAGATATAAATGTTTCCTGCAAAATCAGGTTCAATATCGAATGCGTCATTGAACGTTGTGAATCCCGGATTGATCGTCCACGGATCAATGACTAAAGTTTTGTTGTTGTCATACTGACCAACATTGAACGAAAGAATATTTCCATTCAACGCAAATGAAGATGTAACCGGAATGCGAATCGTTCCGTCCATCCACGATGAAGGAGCATGATCTGTGAAAGTATCTACCACTGAAGTGATGAGAGCATTTCCTTCTGCATCAAGACTCAGTGCACATTCTTTGTTCCATTTCATTTGAATTTCAGAAGGATCTCCACCCGGGCGAACAACGAATTGATATTTCAATCCACCTCGAGCATCGAACATGTATACAAGGTCGATGAATGGATAAAGATTCTGATAGGTAATTTTTTTCCATCCGTGAGCTGTAATCGTTTTGGAAATTTCTTTACGATCAGCATACGTGTAGTAATCTGCAGAAGGACCTTCACCAACAATTGTAACGTTATTGTTACATCCGGCAAATGAAATCCAAGCTTGTTCACTTTCCAGTTCCGGACCGGCTTTACTTTTCTTTTTCTTTTCGCGAGCAGCTTCTTTCTTCCATTCGCTTCCACTTAAACCGTGACGTTCAAGTTCACGTTCTTTCTATTCCGCTTCGCCTTCACCTTCAGTTTTCGAAAAGTAAATTCCATCAGGAGTAAATCCATCAAGAATTTTCCCAATCTGAACTCCAAACTTCATGTTGTTTGGCGCTGCAAAATTATTGAGGTAAGGAAACTGTCCTTGATTCTCAACAAAAGAAAGATCAGCGTAGCCTGCGCCAATTGGTCGCGACTGTGTAGGTGAATTGGCTTTGTTTTGTGCGTAACAGAAGTTAGCGGACAAGAACAAAGTCAAAATCCATAGTGTGGGTTTTAACTTTTGCATAATATCGTAAGTGTTTGCCAGCAGCAAGATACTTCAAAATAGAGGTTCCTGTCAAGTGAAAATGCGCTAATTAGTACTAAGACGGGCTGTGATTTGGCGACAAGAAAAAATGCGCCAAAAATCTTGATTTTGGCGCATTTTCTGCATTAAACGAAGTTCTTTCCTATTCTGAATAGGCAACTTTTAGAGTGGTACTGTGTGAAGGCGTCGTTAATCGTACAAAATACACCCCGCCAGCAACACCTAATGCTTCAAAATCGAGTGTAGTCTGATGATCGCCAATTGCAGCATTTCCTGTTTCAAGAACTGCAACTTTTTCGCCAAGGACATTAAAAAGCTCGAGACTCATGTTGCCTTGTTCCGGCATTGTCCATGTGAGCTGCATGTTGTCATCGGTTGGATTCGGTGCAGCATGAATAAGATTGGCAGAGAAATTACCATATTCTTCAAGTCCGGTAATAATTACATATTGCGTATCGATAAACTGTCCACAACCATTCTCCATGATGCAAGTTACCATGTACGTTCCGCCGAAAGCATAAGTATGCGTTACTGGGTTTGAAGTAAGGTTGGTGTTACCATCGCCAAAATCCCACATCCATCCGTCAACATCAGAATTGTTGAAACTGAATGTCACAGAATTTCCCGATTGAGAAACAATGTTGAATCCGGTTGTGATCGGCATTTGCTGCTGAGTCAAAGAAATTGGCACTGCAACCCAGTTGTTGTTTTCGTTCTGTTCAACGAAATTGTTATCAGGATCAGTGTAAGAAATGATGTAATAATTTCCGTTACAAACTCCTGTAAGATCAATATACATATCAGGCAAATTCTGATCGTAGATGTCAAGCATTCCGGTGTAAATTCCCTGATCTTGTCCGCATCCACTTACTACTCCAAAAGGATAATTCGGAATATCTGCTGTTGTGATTGTATTTCCCAGCGTATCGACGCACCAGCCATTATTGTTGGTGCAATCACCAAGGTTGATCAAGCAGAAACTGACTTTCGCACCATCCGCAATTACCGGCCACAACAGCGGATTGGAAATAGTTGTGTCTTCTTTTACCAATGTAAATTCAGACCATCCATTGATGTGAACGTGACCATGCGTTGGGTGATAACTCATTGTTCCAGGCGTTAGCGTATCAACAGACGTAATCACATTTCCGTTCTTGCGGTACAATGTTTGAATTAGATTTTGAGTTGGAGGATTTCCGCTTGGACAAATTGTTGTTGAGCATGGAACGGGAACTGTGTCACAATAGCAGCTATTTGAACCATGAATTTCCATTGGTCCCCAACCAATATTCGGTGTTGCGTTGCTAAGGCGAATCATTCCTGGAGTTTCAGTGTGTTGCGTTGTAATAATGTCGGCTGTTGCTGTCATATCAGGAAGGAGCCAGCAATTACTTGTGCTGTCTGGACAGAAACATCCTGCTCCATTGTTGAGTGCGCATGGTGTCATGAATGCAGGAGGATCAACAGGAGGATTGTTGCAGAATGTCAAGTTGATATTGTCGAAATGTCCTGTATCAGCAGGAGCTTCATCGCGGATAGCAAGAGTCCAGGTTCCGTTCGGGTCGCTTCCGTTATTGAAGTTATTGATTGAGTATTCAGGAAGAAAATTACCTATAAAAGGTGGAGTTCCTTGTTGAATCATTGTTGTTGCCGACATAGTAAAACATGTTCCTGCGAAATCATCACCGCCACCACCTTGATTGTTTGCAAGAAAAATTGAATCTCCGGAGGGAGAAATCAGAATAAGATCAATATCGCCGGTGTAGGTGTGAACCACATTCACGCATACATTGCAGATTCCGAAAGTAGTGTCCATTACCGTTGGAAGTCCGGAAACAACAATCGGAAGCGTATGGTATTCGTTATCGCGAATGAGCGCAGTGCCGATACTTGTAAAAGTTTGGGCAAGCCCGGAAAAGGAGACGGTAAGCCCCGTCAACAGGATGTATATTTTTTTCATTTTGCATGGTTAGGTAGCCAAGATAGTGAAAACATATGCAGAAGTTAGCGCGCGTGGGTATCTTTTCGGCAAAACAGGCATTAGGATTGTTGAAACCGGAAGCCAACACGAAATTTCTTTAAGAGATGATGTTATTATGTTTACTGCAAATGAAAAGGGCCGTAATTGCAGGAGTTTTATTTCTGCTGATTAATATTGATTGCAGAGGTCAGACTGGCATACTTGTGGTTGAGCGACCTAAGGGGCAGCCAACACTTGGAGACTCCGTTTCCCACGGAACTTCCGTTTGTCTGGACACAATGGTAACCTCATTTGTGGTTTCGTTTATTTTCGATGGTGTATTCCGGGAGTTTCGGTCGATGGGGAATTGTTATTTGTTGCCAATGGGAGTGAGAAGCGGCACTGTTGTTTACTGTTCACAAATAATCTCGGAACCGAAACCAGATGTGTATGTTCGTTTGCCTTCTCAAAAATTTATTGTAAGGTGATTTGATTATCTTTCCGTTATGAAAATACTGCTTAACGCTTTCCTTTCATTGGTATTCTGTTTTCTTGCGGATATGAAATTGTCAGCTCAGAACACACCGGATATTCATACTGATACCCTAGCAGCTGCTGAAATAGCCAACTACAAACTTGACTCGCATGTATACGCTTTCGAAGTAACGTTTACGCAGGACGGAATGTACTATGTGTACAAACTCACGGGCAACGGAGTTTTTGGTGAGGTGAAAGATCGCATTCTGACGCTACCTGCCGGAACACGTGTTTGGTTTGAAAATATTCAATGGCAGAATGATGACGGTTCGCAAAAAACCGTGCCACCTGAAATTCATGTTGTAAAATAGTATGATACGGACATTTTTCATTCTGGTAATTTGTCTTTTTGCGCAGAGCGATATTTTTGCGCAGGATACTTTTTACGTGAAGAAGAAAAATAGTCCTGTCGTTACTCCGGGTGCGATGACAACTGCTGCTTGGGACACTACCAATAGAGATAGTATTGTTTCTTATACGGTGGAATATCAAAAGCCAAATGGGAGGATTTGGGTTGTATTACATCAAACGGGGCCTTATTTTAATATTCCGCCGGAAGCGGTTAGTACGCATAAAAGAATCTTGTTCACCGAAATAATTGCAGTAGACTCTAATGGTAGAAAGTATCGGCAGCCTGACAGATATTACGTGAGTGGATATTGGGTGCAGGTGAAACCCCCGAAGTAGTCGCACAAAAAAATTGAACCACATAGAGACATAGGGCACATAGTTCGTAGCGTAGTATCCTATGTGATCTATGTTTCTATGTGGTTTTAATAACGGATTTGAATTAGCTTGATGCAACTCATCAGTAATTGTTCCCGGGATTGGGTGTAACATCTTTATACAATCGTCTAACCGGAATTGCATAACGAATTTTCAAAGTGAATTGATCAATCTCGGCAAGATCATTTCTTTTTTTGGAAAAGAAATTATATCCTGCGAGAAACTGAAAGTGATACCACGAGGTTCCCAGAAAAGGGCGGAATCCAATTGTGCGTGTTCCCTGATAAAAATTTCCGTTGACGCCAACGCCGATAGATAACGGGCAATAAATTCCCGCTTCCGCTTCGATGGTTCTTAAATCGTTGGTTAGGGATCCTTTGTAGGTTGCGGCAAAGCCAATAATGCCTCCAGTTGCGAAGTCGGAATTGAATTCGGGCATGTGAAAAATCAAACCTACTTCCCAACAATGATTTCGGATTCCTTCGTAGCCAACAACAATTCCCATGAAAGGTGGAATGCGTGTTCCGTAATACGGGTAATGAAATGGAATTGTGTCGGTGCTGAACTCGAGAGTGTCGGACGGTGTTCCATTATCATTTGTCACTTGTGCGCTACATAAGAGCACTGGGAAAACAAAACAGACGACAAGAAGCTTTTTCATTTTAGTTGCCCTCGCAGATGTTGCTTCAAGAAAGAAAATGCACATATTAAGATTTACGTTCAATATTTATTTTCCACAAGATCAATTTCTTCTTTGAATATTTCAAACAGTGGAAGTGTGTACCTCAACTGTAAGGTAAAGTGATACAACTCCTCAATCTCCTGATTTTTCGAATAGAAGTTATAACCTGCCAGTACCTGAAAATGCCACAGTGACGTACCTAGGAATGGTCGAAAGCCAAAAGTTCGGGAGCCATCTGAAAAATTCTGATTGAATCCAAAACCAAAAGCGAGTGTTGTGTAGATTCCCAATTCAGCTTCAAATGTATTTAACTGACCAGAAAAAGATCTTTTGTAATTCAATATGATACCGGCCAAATCTCCGCGGCCTATTTCAGAGTAGATTTCACCAAGATTGAATACTATACCTGCGTGCCAGCAATCCGTGCGGAAACCCTCGTAACCACCGATGATTCCGAACCATGGTGGAACATGAGAACCTAAATAAGGGTACTTGTATGGAATTGTGTCGAGATCAACGTCGAGTGAATCTGTAATTTGCGCCGACAACGGATTAGAAAACCCGAATGCAATCGCGAGTATGAAAATAATTCTTTTCACTCAATAAGACCTCACCGTTTTTCCTTCCATGAAGTAAATGAACGCGCGGTTAACTACTTTGTTTCCGCCCCACGTTGGATAATTTCCGGAGAAATACCAGTCGCCGGTGTGCGCGGGGATGGC
>CAZBYM010000166.1:0-8378 GCA_964495745.1 uncultured Chryseobacterium sp.
CAAAGTGCTTAAAGTTTAAGCTTGTACTCAACAATAAGCCTATAGTAAATTTAATAATCATGTTAGAAAAAGCAAAAAGCATAGTAACCTTGATAAGCCATAAATGGATTTAATTATAGAAAATGTTTTCTTTGATGACCATTGCAGTGAACAAGCCTTTGCCACGAATGAGAGAAATGCGATCTGATTTTATCTTGTTGAGTTCGCCGCGAAGAATATGGCCAAGTCGTTCAGAATTTTCAGATAGTTTTTCATCGCGCAAAACATTCAATGCTTCAATAGCCACTTTGCAAGCGAGAGGATTTCCACCATAAGTAGAACCGTGTTCTCCCGGCTTAATCGTCAGCATGATATTATCATCGGCGAGAACAGCAGAAACAGGAAGAACTCCGCCCGAAAGTGCTTTTCCAAGAATCAAAATATCGGGACGTACATTTTCGTGATCACAAGCAAGCATTTTTCCTGTACGACCAAGTCCGCTTTGCACTTCATCAGCGCACATGAGGACGTTGTATTTGTCGCAGAGCGCACGAATTCCTTTGAGATAACCATCATCAGGAACAATTACTCCAGCTTCACCTTGAATGGGTTCGAAAATAAATCCAGCAACGTTTTTGTCAATGAACGCATTCTCTAAAGCTTGAAGATTGTTGTACGGAACAATTATGTATCCTGGCACAAGCGGACCAAATCCACCATAACTAGAAGGATCGGTAGATGCAGAAATCGAAGAAATTGTTCTTCCGTGGAAATTTCCTTCAACGAAAACAATTTTCGCTTCGTTGGAAGGAATTCCTTTCACTTCATATCCCCAACGACGAGCAAGTTTCACCGCAGTTTCCACAGCCTCAACTCCTGTATTCATTGGAAGAACTTTGTCGTAACCAAAATACTTCGTGATGAAACGTTCGTATTCGCCTAGACAATCGTTGTAAAATGCGCGAGAAGTAAGCGTGAGTTTTGTTGCCTGAATAGTTAGTGCAGCAATTATTCTCGGATGACAATGACCTTGATTCACCGCAGAATAAGCAGAAAGAAAATCGAAATACCGCTTTCCGTCAACGTCCCAAACAAATACACCTTCTCCACGATCTAAAACTACTGGCAAAGGATGGTAATTGTGAGCTCCATACTTCGCTTCCAGCGACATCATTTCTTCTGAACGGGAAATTTTCTCTGACACGGTTGACATTGTTTTTGGGTGTTGGAATGGTGTTGTAAAGATACAAATTAGGCGGTAGACGGTAGTTGGTAGGCGATAGTTTCGACTTGCGATACACTTTACTATCGGCTCAATTCTATCGTCGAACGTCTACCTAATGTCCTTTCATCGTATACGCCCATCCAAAAAGCGCGAGAATCACGTACAAATAGTACCCAATTACACCTGAAGCGAAAAATTGAGCTAAATAGATTACTCCAGGAATCGTTTGTTTACGCGAAAATCTTCGCATCGAAAAAACCAGCAATAGAATAGTGTGTGTCCAGCAAAGTGGGAGCGAAATAAGATTCACAAGGAAATCTGTTCGTGTTGCACTTGTGTCTGAATAATGACTTCGCACGACAATGAGGATGACAACAAATGAAATTGTAATCAGAAAATGAATCAACCATGATTTGAGAAGGAAACCTTTGATTGAAAATGATGGTGATGTGTCGATGCCCATGAGTGAAAGATAGTAAAAGACTTCAGACCTCAGATATCAGACCTCAGCAGCTATCTTTGCGCCATGAACATCAGAAATCTTCCTGTTTTCGAAAAAGTAGAAATAACAGCTGCGGCAGCTGAGGGAAAAGCATTAGCAAGAGTGAATAATATGGTAGTTTTTATTCCCAATGCCGTTCCGGGAGATATAGCTGATATCAAAATCACTAAAAAGAGCAGACGATTTCTTGAAGGAGTTGCTGTGAATTTTCATTCGTATTCCGAGAAACGTGTGAAACCCGAATGTGTTCACTTTGGAACATGTGGCGGTTGCAAATGGCAATTTCTCGATTACAAATGGCAGCTTGATTACAAACAACAACAAGTTATTGATGCGCTTGTTCGAATTGGGAAACTGGAAATTCCAGAAGTCATGCCGATACTTGGCTCGAAAGAAATTTACAATTACAGGAACCGGCTTGATTTCGGATTTTCCAATAAGAAATGGCTCACGATTGAGCAAATTCAAAGTGGAGAAGTATTTGAAGATCGCGGCGGATTGGGATTTCATATTTCAGGTGCATTCGATAAGGTTCTTGATTTGCAGGAATGTCATTTGCAAGGAGGAATTTCAGAAGAAGTGAGGAAATTTGTTCGTGCATATACGCACAAGCAAGGATATCCATACTTCGACATCAAAGATCAGCACGGAATTATGCGTTCACTGATCGTTCGCACCAGTTCTATTGGAGAATCGATGGTTATTGTTCAGTTTTTTCAGAACGATCACGACGCAATTCAGGATGTAATGGGTGCAATCAACAAACAATTTCCTGATATCACTTCCCTACTCTACATTGTGAATCCGAAAGGGAATGATACGTTTTTCGATCTTGAAGTACATATTTTCTCAGGACGAGATCATATGTTCGAAGAAATGGAAGGATTACGCTTCCGAATAGGGCCAAAATCTTTTTATCAAACGAACTCTGCGCAAGCGTACGAACTATACAAAGTCGCGCGTGATTTCGCCGGTTTGACCGGAACAGAAACTGTTTACGATTTGTACACCGGAACAGGAACAATTGCGCAGTTTGTTTCAGCAAAAGCAAAGAAAGTGATCGGAATTGAACTTGTACCAACTGCGATTGCCGACGCGAAGCAAAATGCAAGCTTGAACAACATTTCGAACTGTGAATTCTTTGCTTCTGATATGAAAGATATTTTCAAGGCATCATTCATTGCAGAACACGGAAAACCTGATGTGATCATCACAGATCCACCACGCGCAGGAATGCATGAAGATGTAACGAAGTGTATTCTGGATTCTGGAGCTGCCAAGATTGTATACGTCAGCTGTAATCCGGCTTCGCAAGCGCGCGACATGGCGATTCTCGCGGAGAAGTATAAAGTGGTGAAAGTTCAGCCCGTGGATATGTTTCCGCAGACGCATCATGTGGAGAATGTGGTACTACTCGAACTGAAAACTGCAAATTGAAAATTTTCAATTTCACGTTTTCAATTTTCAGTTCCGGGTTTCTCTGGACTCTGATTTGGCGCAATTAAGGGTTAGGACTCTCCAAGGGTGGGGACTCTCCAAGAGTGCCGACCCTCAAAAAGTAGTAAGTTGATAACTGCTCACCCTTTTTCTGAGGCTGAAATACAATTTGGCACAATTATTTCGTTATGATCGGGTAGATACAGAACTATGAAACAGAAATACGCTAACCAATTAAAGAATCTGCGCTATGAAGACTGCACGATTTTTTCTGACAGGCCTGACCTGTATGGTAGTGTCTCTACCTCTGTTCTCACAGTCAACTTTGGAACGTGCGGAATCGCTTCGCTCCATAGTTAAAACGGCGGAGTCCGATTCGATTCAATACATAGAGCGGACGGCTGCGTATCTCTTCCACCAAAAAATTAATGCATATCGGATTTCAAAGAAATCTCCTGCATTACAATGGGACGATACGTTATGGCTCGCTGCGAAAAACCATAATTTATGGATGAGCGAGAACGATGATCTGGAACATTCAGAGAACAAAGGAACTCCAGCGTATTCCGGAGCATCGCCTGGTGATCGCTACCAGTATGTTACGTCCTACAAAGGAAAGACGCAATGGTCCGGAGAAAACGTCCTCTACAATTATTCTGCTTATGGCCAAACTGCGAATGAAATTGCAGAACGCATTGCGCAATACTCCATTGAACAATGGCAAGGATCACCCGGCCACAACGACAACATGTTGAATGCCGACAGCTATCTGCACGGAGTTGCTTTCAAAATCGATGGCGGCAAAGTATGGTCGACTGATTTGTTCGCAAGAAAGCCATATGATGCGGGTTACAGAAACATGGCCTTTAATGCTCCGGCTTCAACCACCTTCAGTAATCATGGAACAATTGCGAGTAACAACACATTTACCAATGCTCCTGCCGGTAATGAAACAGTTGCAGCTCCTAAGAAACAAACTACTTCACAGTTTGAAAAATCGATCCGCACCAGTTTGAGTGGACGCATTTTCGGCGAAGATGTCGTAACAGAGAAGGCTCTCCTATCTGCGGCGAAAAGTCACCTTGCATACATGGCTTTGCACAAAACAACAACAAGCGAAGAGAAGAAAGGGAAAAGTCGTTTTACAGGTACAACTCCAATGAAGCGTGTGAAAAAAGCAGCGCGACTGAAAGAATTTTTCAAGAAGATGCGATCAAATGTTTTTGAGTATGTGTTCACCAAAACATATTCCGCAGATGATTTCACTGCCGAAGATGCAGTAATTGATGCAACAAATAAATTCAGCGCAGAGCGAAAAGGAATCGCTGGCGAATTAAAGACCACAGGTATAGCCGTTCAGGTCAGGAAACTCAAAACGAGCTATACCGTATACATCGTTGCTTTGGAAAGAAGATCGAAGGGTAAGAAGGCGGAGGTTGAGCCGGAAACTACTGATGAAGATTGATGAGGGCTTTCTGAATAACGTAAAAACGCAGCTAATTGCTGCGTTTTTTATTTCATGACGACAAAGGTTGCCTTGTTCGCATTCAATATCTACATTAGCCAAGTCCAACTCTTTTATATAACATTCACTTATGAAAACAATTGTCTCCGCTCTTCTTGTACTGTGTTTTCTTGCGTCATGCAATACACCTCCTGAAAATTATGAAAAAGGACTGACTCATATGAGCGAAAAAAAATGGGATAAAGCAATAGAATCATTTAATCTATTAACAGAAGAAGACAAAGAGTGGTTGGATTCTGCTGCAGAAAAAAAACAACTCGCTTTCAATAATTTGATAAGTTCTCTTGATTGGAAAAAAACGTTTCGTGTTCTTGAAAAAAATCAAGATGATGACGATTTTATGTTCGCAGCAACTGACAACATTGAAAACTTTTTTGCCCGCTACATAAAAATGGGAAAAGCAGATTCTGCACTTGTTCTAGCTGATGAGAACAAAGCAAAACTTGAAGAATTTATCGATACAATTTTCACTACAAAAATAATTAAGTTGTGTGAAGACAGTATTTTTTCCGGGACTTGGAGCGGCTTGGGAAGTCTGTCAGGACAACAGATCTATTTTAAACGCGATGGTGATGAGTTCCATGCCTACAGTAATCATTCAAAAAGTGGTTGGACGAAAGACGGAATTATTTATAAAAAGATTGCGTTTACGGGTAATAACACGTGGAAAATTAATCCTAAAATTTTTCAGACTGATTATTGGGGAAGCAGTTCAACCTATTATTCCAAGAAAGGAAAGCTGAAGGTTCTTTCCAGTGACACTTTAGAAATAGATTATGAGTCTCTAGGGAGTGAAGATCTGTTTGTCAGAGACAAATAAAAAGCAAAGCACACGGCAATTGCTAGGATCTCGGAAAAGTGAAGAATTTCAAACGGCCCGCATGCAAGATTAACTCCTCGCCTACTTCTTATAATACTTCATCGCCTTAGGCATGTAATCTTTAATCGCCTTGATGCGTGTTTCATCACTAGGATGCGTAGAAATAATTTGCGGAGGAGATGCTCCACCCGACTTCGCCATTCTCTCCCAGAAACCAACAGCAGCATTTGGATCGTATCCTGCCATTGCCATGAAACACAATCCTAATTTATCTGCTTCTGTTTCGTGTTTGCGCGAGTAAGCTAATGCACCAAGCGTTGACCCCACTCCATAGCACTGATTGAAAATAGCAGCGGTTTGTGTAGGATTTTGATCCATTGCAACCGCAAGCGCAGTTCCGCCTGCTTGAATTGCCATTTGTTGACTCATGCGTTCGTTACCATGATTTGCAATTGCGTGGGCAATTTCGTGACCCATTACGACAGCCAGACTTTTTTCGTCTTTCGTAATTGCCAGCAAGCCTGTGTACACCACCACTTTTCCGCCAGGCATACACCAAGCGTTCACCGTATTGCTTTGTATGAGATTGAATTCCCATTTAAAGCCATTCAATCGTTTAGCCTGTTTCGTTGTTGCAAGATACTTTTGAATCTCCGTCGCAATTTTATTCCCAACTCTCTTCACCATGATGGTGTTTGTGTCACTCGCAGGTAATACCGTATTCGCTGCAATGAACTTCGCGTATTCCTGAGTAGAAAGTTGAATCAATTTCGCATCAGGAAGCAGTTTCATTTGACGACGACCTGTAATCGGAACTTTCGTACACGACCAAACGAAAACGATCGTCAGGATACTGAAAAATAAAATTCTGGTTTTCATAATAAGTTTAGTCAATAGTAGCCGATAGTCCGCGATCGAGCATTGCTTCACAAATCGGACGAAGATCATTGTATGAACCGCGCTTCACACTACATTTTCCTTTCGTGTGAATTAAAAGCGCGCATTGATCAGCTTGTTCAAGAGAATGATCACACAAATCCATCAATGTTTGAATTACGAATTGGAAAGTATTCACCTCATCGTTCCATAAAACGAGCTGATTCATTTCCTTGGCCTTCACTTCTTCTTGAAGAAGGACTTCCGTTTCTGTATCGGTGTGAAAAAAGGGAGTTTTCATTTTGTTGTGGAATACAATGCAAATTTACGAAAAACGAACGAACAACCGGTGCTATGAACTTTAACACAGATTACGCAGATTAATGGGATTCGAAACCTGTTTGCCCTGAAAATCTGTGTAATCTGTGTTAAAAGGCGGACAAAATTTCTTGTTACTGTGGGCGCAACTTCAACGCCTCTTCAACACTAATTTTCTGTCCGTCTTTCCACGCAACAATGAAAGCATCAGGAATTCCTTTGGCCATTGCCTCATCACGTAACGCAGAAGCCTCTTTGTAGTTGAAGTAAGTTCCAACCTGATAAACCGTCAACTCCGTTTTTTCGTCGCGGTAAATTGAAACGCCACGCGAAGCGAACAACAGAAATTTATTTGCAACTCCTACCGGGATTACTTCCCTGAACGCGCCAAGTTGAACACTGAAAACTAATCCTGTATCAGGAATATTCGGCTTGGTATTCGTCACAACCGGAATTGGATTTGCAACGGGTTGCGGGTTTGGAGTTACAGGTTCAGGATTGTTGATCGGGCGCAAATCACCATTCCCATTTGGAGTTGGAGGCTGAACGGGTTCAGGATTTTGAGGAACAGGATTCTGGTTATTCGGCGTTTGATTGTTCCCATCAGGTTTTACTCCGTCGCGTTCGAGTTGTGCAGCACGCTCAAGAGAAATGCGCTGACCTTCGAAGTAAGCCGTAACGAACGCATCTTTGATTCCAATATTCACAATATTATTTTTCGCTGCTATTGCCGCATTTGGATTATTGTATTTTCCGGCTGCATAGCGGATAAATCCATTCGGAGTACGTTCGCTAAATAATCCGGTAAGATTGAACAAACGATCCGCACTTACAGGTCGTGAATACACACCAACTTGTACAGTGTAAAATAATCCCTGAACAGTTTTGACATCCGTTGCAGGCGCCTCAAAAGTGTTGGGAGTTCCGGGTTGTGGATTTTGAGTAACTGGATTCTGTGTGTTCGGATTCTGTGTATTTGGATTCTGTGTATTTGGATTTTGAGTGTTTGGATTCTGTGTGTTTGGATTCTGTGTGTTTGGATCTTGCGTATTTGGATTCTGAACCACCGGACTTCCACTTCTCGCTTCGGCAACAGAAATTCGTTTTCCATCTCTGAAGGCTACAACAAACGCGTCTGGATATCCCATTGCACGTATTTCTCTTTTCGCTGCATCAGCGTTAGTAAATTCAGTAAACAATCCTGCCGTATAACGCGTAATTCCATTTCCTGCAGATTCAGCAGTTACAGGTTGAATTCCTTTGAACAAGTCGAGAGGAATTGCATTTCTGAAAGCTCCGATCTGAACTTTGTAAACAATTCCGGAAGGTACAGGCGGATCAACAGGAATTGGTTGCGCATTCGGTTGTGCTGTAATCTTGAATTGTTCTCCTGGTTTCAATTGTGTTGCTACACGTGAAGTATTCGCAGCATCCGGTGCCTGTGTATTTGGATTTTGTACAACTGGATTCTGCGTGTTTGGATTTTGAGTGTTCGGGTCCTGAGTATTTGGATTCTGTGTAACTGGATTTTGCGTGTTCGGATTTTGCGTGTTCGGATTTTGAGTAACAGGATTCTGCGTATTCGGATCCTGAGTATTTGGATTCTGCGTGTTCGGATTCTGTGTAACTGGATTTTGTGTGTTCGGATCCTGAGTATTTGGATTCTGCGTGTTCGGATTCTGTGTAACTGGATTTT
>CAZBYM010000167.1:0-8345 GCA_964495745.1 uncultured Chryseobacterium sp.
AACATATGTGTCATGAAAGGTTCACCCACAAATCCAAGTACCAGACTGCAAATTGTAATTCCTAATTGACACGCGGAAAGATATCCGTCCATGCGATCAATGATGTGACGAACAATGCGCGCACGCGAACTACCTTGATTTACTTTAAGATCGACTTGAGATGAACGGACTTTAACGATCGCAAATTCTGCGGCTACGAAAAAAGCATTCAGGAAAACGAGGAGAAGTATTAAAAGGAGATCGGGGCCCATAGAGCGATAGTACGCAAGTACAAATATACGGAAATTGGGGATTATTGAAAATCAGCTATTTGCGACAGAATTTCCAGAGAAAAAGTACCTCAAGGCTTGCTGGTACATTTCAACTATTTAACACAGATTACACAGATTGAAGGCGATTAATATTTTAATAATCTGCGTAATCTGTGTTAAAAGGTGGAGAGCAAAGAGTGAATTATAACTTATCCATCGGGAATGTATCTTTGGTCTATGAACAACGTTCCAACTAATCTTTCGCAATACAACAACAGCTGGTTCAAGCCTGGAGGAAATTTTATTTCACGCGCATTGTGGTATCGATTGAGTTCTGTTTTCGTGAATTCAAGATTTCCTTTTTCCGGATTCAAGATATTTCTTCTTCGGTTGTTTGGCGCCAAAATTGGAAATGGTGTGGTGATCAAACCAAACGTTAATATCAAATATCCATGGAATCTTGAAGTTGGAGATTATTCCTGGATTGGTGAACACGCATGGATCGATAATCTTGTTGCCGTTAAGATTGGGAGTAATTGTTGCATTTCTCAGGGCGGTTTTCTTCTGACGGGAAATCACGATTACACGAAGCCAACTTTCGATTTGATTGTTAAACAGATCGTGCTTGAAGATGGTTCCTGGGTTGGAGCGAAAGCTATTGTTTGTCCGGGCGTAACGATGAAATCTCATTCCATTCTTTCGGTTGGCTCAGTGGCAACTTCAGATCTTGACGCGTGGGCAATTTATCAGGGAAATCCTGCAGTGAAAGTGAAGGATCGGCAATCAAAAGTGGAGTGATATTCACTCATTCTTTTCAATCAATTTCAGTTTTTTGTGAGCTTCGTAGCTTTCGTCCGGATAAATGATTCCGTAACTTCGTTGGCTGTACGCTATGAATAAGTCTGAAGCAAAAAAACGTATCGATCATTTGCGCAAGGAGTTGGATGAACACAACTACCGGTATTACGTTTTGGCGGAACCAACAATAAGTGATTTTGAATTTGATCAACTGCTCGAAGAATTAATTGCGCTGGAAAATGAGCACACGGAATTTTTCTCTACCGATTCTCCTTCTCAACGTGTGGGTGGCACAATTACTCGCGAGTTTCAGACAGTTAAACATCGCTATCCAATGCTTTCATTGGGCAATACATATAGCGATGAAGAACTTGTTGACTTCGATGATCGTGTGAAGAAAGGTTTAGGGACCGACGAAATCGAATACGTTTGCGAATTAAAATATGATGGAGTAGCAATCGGAATCCGTTACGAGAATGGAAGCATGATTCAGGCTGTTACCCGTGGCGATGGTGTACAAGGCGATGATGTTACAGCGAATGTTCGCACGATTCGTTCTGTTCCACTTAAACTGAAAACAAATTCTTTCCCCAATGAATTTGAAATTCGCGGGGAAATATTTTTGCCGCGAAATGTTTTCGATGCAATCAATAAGGAGAAAGAAGAAGCCGGTGAAGCACTTCTTGCAAACCCAAGAAATTCGGCTGCGGGGACTTTGAAGATGCAGGATTCTGCTGTTGTTGCTTCCCGAAAACTGGATGCTTTCATGTATTTCGTTCTTGGGGATAATTTACAATTCAAAACCCATTTCGAAAGTCTTGATGCTGCCCGTCAGTGGGGATTCAAAGTTCCCGAGTATTCCAAATTGGTAAAGGGAATGGATGGAATCCGGAAGTTCATTGAGAAATGGAACAAAGAGAGATTTGATCTTGGATTTGATATTGACGGTGTTGTCATCAAAGTAAATAGTTACGATCAACAAAAGACGCTTGGATTCACAGCAAAATCTCCGCGTTGGGCAATTGCATACAAGTTCAAAGCTGAGCGCGTATCAACCAAATTACTGGCGATCACGTATCAGGTGGGAAGAACGGGTGCAATTACCCCCGTTGCTAATCTCCAACCTGTACTACTTGCAGGAACAACGGTGCAAAATGCGTCTCTCCATAATTCAGATATCATTGAGAAACTCGATGTGCGGATTGGAGATTCAGTGTATGTGGAAAAAGGCGGAGAAATCATACCAAAAATTATTGGGGTTGATTTAGTTTCGAGAAAGCCAGGAACTTCTCCAAATAAATACATCGAATTTTGTCCGGAGTGCAATGCTAAACTTGTTCGTGGTGAAGGCGAAGCAAAACATTACTGCCCAAATGAATCGGGTTGTCCGCCGCAAATCAAAGGAAAGCTGGAGCACTTTGTAGGGCGACGTGCAATGAATATTGATTCGTTAGGTGAAGAAACTATAGCGCAATTGTACGAAGCGGGATTGATTCGTGAGATAGGTGATATTTATTCGCTTCACAACAAGAAATCGGAATTGCTTGCACTTGATCGTATGGCTGAGAAATCAGTCAACAATCTTATTGAAGGAATTGAAGAATCGAAAAAAGTTCCATTCGAAAGAGTATTATTTGCAATTGGTATTCGTCATGTTGGAGAAACGACTGCCAAGAAAATTGCATCTGCTTTCAAGAAGATAGACGCATTGGAGTCGGCAACTCGTGAACAACTTCTCGAAGTACCTGAAGTAGGTGAGATTCTCGCTGACAGTATTTCTGCATGGTTCGGAGAAAAGAAAAACCGGAAGTTGATCGAAACATTAAAGAAAGAAGGATTGCAATTGGAACTTTCCGATGAGCAATTGTCGTTACAAAGTGATGTTCTTGCCGGAAAATCTTTTGTTGTTTCGGGAGTGTTCACTCGCTCGCGTGATGAAATCAAAAACATGATCGAAAGCAACGGAGGAAAGAACACAGGCTCAGTTTCGGGTAAAACGTCTTATCTTGTTGCTGGTGACAATATGGGTCCGGAAAAAAGAGCGAAAGCTGAAAAATTGGGTGTTCCCATTATTTCTGAGGAAGATCTAATTAAACTGATTGGAAAATAGATGTCGATTATCGATAGCATACGCAATAAACTGGCCTTGTCTAAAATCAGACAGGATGCTGAGCGTGCGCCTCGTGATAAGCAGGTTTTCAATCTTGATGCAGCAAAAACTATCGGTATTGCTTTTCAGTTCACAGGCCCTGAAGATTTTGAATTATTGAAGAAATATGTGCTTTACTTGCGTGAGTTGAAAAAGAAGGTGAAAGTGATTGGTTATTACGAAGGTAAAACAGAGCCGGCGGTTCAATATTCTAAAGTGGATTACGATTTCGTCAATGAAAAGTCGTTCACCTGGTGGGGAAAACCTTCCGATCATATTGTTACCAATTTCGTTGAAGAACCATACGATATTTTTATCGATCTCAACTTCAAAGAAAATACCGCGCTTAGATATATTGCTTTTACATCAATCGCGCATTTCAAAATCGGTCTCTACAAAGAGGATGAAGAAACTCCATTTGATATGTTAATCTCTATTCCAAAAGAAAGCGGATTAAAAGCATTTCTTCGTGAAGTTGATACTAATTTGCAGAAGATTAATAAACCGGCGAAGGAAGAGTAGGCGCTTGTTTGTCTGACTTCGGCTCCCCGCCACCGCGGGCAGGCGCTCAGTCTGACAATCGTCTCAAATGTAGTTTGACGTACTAATTGGAGTTTCAGTCGTTGACAAGAATTTTGTTCGAAGTACTTTTGTCAGACTGAGCGCCTGCCCGCGGTGGCGGGGAGCCGAAGTCGACAAAACGTAAATCATCAAAGTGCACCTTCTCCCCAACAACATTCTCTCTTTCCCTCCCGTTTCTGAAGCTAATCCCGACGGCCTTCTTGCAATAGGAGGAAATCTTTCCATCGAAACATTATTGCTCGCTTACAAATCGGGAATTTTTCCTTGGTACAACGATGATGAACCTATATTATGGTGGAGTCCAGATCCGCGTTTCGTACTTCTTCCGGGCAAATTGATCATTTCCGATAGCATGAACAAAATTCTTACACGAGGAGATTTCGAAATCACCTTCAACTCTTCGTTCGAAGATGTCATCACACATTGTGCAAAAGTCAAACGTAAAGGTCAGCGAGGAACATGGATTACTAAAGACGTGAAGAACGCTTATCTCGATTTCCACAAAGCAGGTTATGCGATGAGCGGTGAAGCTTGGCAAAACGGACAACTCGTCGGTGGCTTTTACGGAATCAAACTTGGAAATTGTTTCTTCGGTGAATCCATGTTCAGCAAAGTTTCAAATGCTTCGAAAGCAGCTTTCATCACATTCGCAGAAACCTTTTTCAATTCGGGAGGAAAACTTATCGATTGCCAAGTCTACACGGAACACCTCGAGTCGCTTGGGGCGGAGATGATTCCGAGAGAGATGTTTTTGGAGATGATTCGGGAGAATTCCTTTTAGTCTTCCCACGCCCCCTAACCCCCGAAGGGGGGACTTCTATCGCGCGTTGGAAGTTCCCCCTTCGGGGGTTAGGGGGCGTGGGAGGAATTCTCGTACTTTTACCCAAACATTTCTCATGTCCTCTTCCAAAAAGAAAAGCCCATTAATCGGAACTGGTGTAGCCGTTGTAACTCCATTTGAAAAAAATGGCAAAGTCGATTTTCCTGCGTTGACCAAAGTGATTAATCACATCATCAAAGGAAAGTGTGAGTATCTCGTGATCATGGGTACTACTGGCGAAGCTCCAACGCTGAAGAAGAAAGAAAAAATGGAGGTTCTCAAACATGCAATCAAACTTGCCAAAGGCAAAGTTCCTGTTGTGTATGGAGTGGGGGGAAACAGTACTTCGGAAGTTGCAGATGCACTGGAGCACACCGATTTTTCCGGAGTAAGTGCGATTCTCTCTGTCGCACCTTACTATAACAAACCAAATCAGCGGGGACTATACGAACACTATAAAGTTGTAGCGGAAACTTCTCCTCTTCCGGTAATCATGTACAACGTTCCTGCAAGAACCGGGATGAACATGACTGCTGATACAACTTTAAAACTCGCTCACGATTTCCCTCGTTTGGTTGCAATGAAGGAAGCTTCCGGAAACATGGAACAAATCATGGCGGTAATAAAAGATCGCCCTTCCGATTTTCTTGTTATTTCAGGAGACGATTTACTAACGCTTCCATTAATTGCTGCAGGTGCGCAAGGTGTAATTTCTGTAGTAGCCAATGCATTTCCAAAGCAGTATTCTGAAATGGTACGATTGTGTCTCGCTGGTGATTTTTCAAAAGCAACGAAATTGCATTACAGCCTGATGAAAGTTACTCAACTCTTTTTCGCTGATGGAAATCCAGGCGGAGTAAAGGTTTCGTTGGAAGCGCAGAAACTTTGCCGCGCTGATGTCCGCTTACCTTTGATGGGTGTAAATGACCAGATTCGACTTGGAATTATCAAGGAAACCAAGAAATTGAAATAGTTAATCGACAGCAAAGGCTGTTTTAGCCGCAAACGTTGATTATTGACATCGTCTCACTTGACGAGACGGTTTTTTTTTGCCAACTTTGGTATTCGTCTATTTTAGAATTCTATTCTTAAATCATAAAAATCAGCATGAAAACAGGTTTACGACTTAAATTGGCAGCAGCTTCGTTGTTAGTAGCCAGCGGATTATTTGCACAGACTTCACTCAACGTTACTCTCGCTGATCAATTGACGATTAGCGGCGCACAAACTCTCGCGAATGTTTGCGGTTATACAACTTCAAACGGTAACGAGTACGCATTGCTTGGCGCAGAAGATGGAATGATCATCGTCGACATTACCGTTCCAACGAACGTGGTGCAGATTGTTCAAATTCCAATGGTGAACAGTCTCTGGAAAGAGATCAAAGTATACCAAAACTACGCATACGTAACTACTGAAGGTAGCGGTGGCGCTTTGCAGATTGTAGATCTTTCTGCGATCCCGGCAACAACTCCTGGCGCTTATACTTACCAAACGTACACTGGCGATGGCGCAATCAATGGGCAGTTGAGCACTGTGCACGCGTTGCACATCGACACAACAGCAGGATATTGTTATTTGTTCGGAACGAATTTATTCAATGGCGGAGCAATCTTCCTCGATCTTAACACAGATCCGTATAATCCTACTTACGCGGGAAAATACGATGCGAATGGTTATGTGCATGATGGTTACGTTGATAATGATACTTTATTCGCAGGCCATATTTACGCCGGCACTTTTGCAATGGTCGATTGTACAAACAAACTCGCGCCTAACGTTCTTGCAGTTACTACAACTCCAACTGCATTCACCCACAATACATGGATTTCAGACGACAGAAATTTTTTGTTCACCACAGATGAGAACACAAACTCTTTCCTGGCGTCATTTGATATTTCCAACCCGGGAAATATTCAGGAAGTGGACAGAATCCAATCACAAAACCCAGGATCCGGATCTGTTGTTCACAATACGCACATCAAGAATAATTGGGCAATTACCTCGTGGTACAGAGATGGTTTTGTAATCACTGATGTAACTCGTCCTCACAATCTGGTGCACGTAGGTTGGTATGATACATTCGCTGGCAGTGGAAATGGAATGAGCGGTGATTGGGGCGTGTTTCCTTTCTTCGCTTCAGGAACTATTGTCGCAACAAATATTAATGAAGGTTTATTTGTTTGTTCACCAACGTATGTTCGCGCTTGTTATCTTGAAGGTAACGTGTATGATAGTGCTTGCGGAACACCTTTGACTGGAGTTGTTATTACGATTTCAAGCGTAAACGTTACAACTACTTCAGATATCAATGGTGATTATGCAACCGGAACTCCGACACCCGGAACCTACACTGTGACTTACACCAAGCCAGGTTATCAAACGGTAACTATGAACAACGTAGTTTTCGCTGCGGGACAATTGAATCTGTTCAATGTTGCTATGCTTGCTCCAGGTGCTATTACACTGAATGGTCACGTTGAAGAACTGGCAACTACAACTGCAATGCCTGCTGTGCCCGTAACTGTTAGCGATGCTAATAATACATATCAATTCACCAGTGATGGAAGCGGTGATTTTACGAATTGTACTGTACTTCCTGGACTATACACTATTGCTGCGGGCTCATGGAGCTATTGGACAATCTGTTATCAGGATTCCATTACTGCAACGAGCGGTTTGTTAAATATTCAAATGGATTCCGGTTATCATGATGAATTCACTTTCGATCAAGGTTGGGCAGTAACCGGAAATGCTACAGCAGGAACTTGGGAACGTGGAGAGCCAATCGGTACAACATTTAACACTGCGAATGATGCAAATCCAGACACAGATGTGAACGGAGATTGCACAGATAAAGCATACGTAACTGGTAACGGAGGCGGAAGTGCTTCTCAGGATGACATTGATAACGGAAATACAATTCTCACTTCACCTGTCATGGATTTAACTTCTTATCCGGATCCGTGGGTGCATTACAGCCGCTGGTTCTTTAACGGTGGTGGAAGTGGAACTCCAAATGATACACTTTACATCCGTATGACTGATGGAACAACTACTGTTACGCTGGAGAAAGTTCATGCAAGTTCTGCAAACAATTCAACCTGGCAACCTCGTGCTTTCAGAGTGTTGAATTACTTCACTCCAACTGCGAACATGCGTTTCATTGTTGAAGCACGCGATTTCTCACCAGGACATCTTGTTGAAGCAGGATTTGATGAATTCTATGTGGTAGATTCTTCCGGACTTGGAGTTCAATCGCCGTCAGTTAATTCCAATGGAATGAACGTTTATCCAAATCCATTCAACGGAAGCACTCAAGTAGTTTATTCGATTCCAGAAATGTTGGCTGGTTCTGCAACTATGGAAGTTGTGGATATGACTGGTCGTGTTGTATCAACTGCTACTCTAAATGGTGCAAACGGAACAATCACTTTCGGTGCTGAATTGGCCGAAGGTGTTTACGTTGTCCGAATCATGTGCGCTGAAGGAGTTGTTGATCAGGAGAGAATTATCAAAACGAAATAACCGGTTCGTCAAACTTCGACTCCGCTCAGTCTGACAAATTGCTTCGAAAGAAGAGTCTTCAGATTGAGCGGTTTTGTGTCAGTCGGTGCGTGAAGTTTAACAAAAACAGTGGCATATTAGTTTTCGCAATGAAACGAATCGGTTTGACAGGAGGCATTGGCAGCGGAAAGTCGTTCGTTGCGGAAATATTTCGTCATCTTGGAGTGCCCGTTTTCAA
>CAZBYM010000168.1:0-8300 GCA_964495745.1 uncultured Chryseobacterium sp.
AAAAACAGTTATAAACATCTTATCTTTAGTTGTGCAACAAGCACAGCACATTTGCTAAACGATGAACGCACAATGCCAAATGTTCAATGAGCAATGTTCAAGAAAGAAAAGGCACAAAAAAAGCAGCGAGTGGCTCGCTGCTTTTTTGATTTTTCAATCGACAGAAGACTATTCGTCTTTGTAGAAAGTTTTCTCGTCGTCTTTGTTGTAGAAGAAGCTAGTCTCCATGTGTTTCTTTACGAAAGCCTTGAACTCTTCTGAAGTAGTGAACTCCTCAGTTACGTTATCAGTCATCGCTTTGAACTTAATACGGTCTTCGCCTTTTTTCTCCATACGGTAGATCATGTATTTACGATCTTCAGAATAGTCTTGCTCATACACGTTCATGAATGGCGTACCAGACACATCAGATAGAAAGCCAATATAGATCGTTGGTTCTCCACCGTCAGCGGTGTTGGTTTTAGTAATGCGGTACTGGTTTCCGTCCAGTTCACACTTCCATTCGTAATCGTCTGAGCCTTTTTCTTCCCATTTGCCGACAAGCGCTTTATCTGGCTTCGCTTTATCTGCACTGTCAAGCGCAATCTTTGATTCGTACGGGCAGCCCATAAACACAAGGCTGAGTGCTCCAAAAAGAGCCACAAATTTTACTGATTTCATATGCGTCGGTTTAGGTTAATTGTTTACAAATATAACTTTTTACACTCCGGAAGAGCGATTCAGCGCCACTTTTTGACTGTTTTTCTCTCGGTTTGTATAGAGCCGGGATGAACAAAACAAAAACGAAGCCAAACTAATTTCTGAACCGGAATAAAGAACGAAACTGCAATTGCTTACTGACAACACTCCAAAAGTAGAGCCACGATGATCGACAGGCAATACGCCTTTCGTAGTATTCGGTCTTGTGAAGTGATGTTAACGTACAGAAGTGCATAAAAAAACCAAATACGAGCCGTTTTTATTTCGATTTGTTGGACTTTCGTGAGGATAATCCAAGTTCTCTTGAGCGCAATCAGAAAGCTAGCTGGACAAACTGCTGTTTATGGTGTAAGTACCATTTTTGGTCGACTCCTGAATTTCGCTCTCGTTCCCTTCTTCTCCTACATTTTCGATTCGCCGGAAGTTCTTGGACTGAACACCGAGTTCTATGCATACATCGCGTTTCTGAACATCGTATTCACATACGGAATGGAAACCGCACTGTTCAATTTCCTTTCAAGCGAATCCAACAAACCGCTGGTGTATAGTACCTCTTTGAGAACAGTTCTGATCAGCACAGTTGTACTCACAATTCCATTCCTCTTCCTCGCACAGTCAATTGCCAATCAAATGCGGTATCCCGAACATCCCGAATTTGTAGTCTGGGCAATATTGATGGTAGCTACAGATGCTTTAATGGCAATTCCGTTTGCTAAACTCCGCGAAGAGAATAAAGCGAAAAAATTCGCAGCAATCAAACTGCTCAACATTCTAGTCAATCTTCTGGTGAGCTTTTTCTTCATCGGATGGTGCAAGTATTCTCACGACAATGAGCCAGGTTCTTTTCTCGGAAGTCTTTACAATCCGGAAATAGGAATTGGTTACGCATTCATCGCAAATCTCACGGCGAATGTTGTTTGTCTTGCATTGCTGAGCAAAGAATATCTGAAAATGAGTTTCGGATTCGACATCGCACTCATGAAGCGAATGTTGCGTTATGCTTTGCCACTTCTTGTGGTTGGTCTGGCCGGAATGGTTAACGAAACACTTGATCGGATTCTTCTGAAATATCTTTTGCCGGCTGGAGTTGCAGAAGAGCAAATCGGAATTTATGGAACATGTTATAAGATTGCCATTCTGATGACGATTTTCTGGCAGGCATTTAGGTATGCAGCCGAACCTTTCTTCTTCGCGAGGCAAAAAGAAGAAAACTCGAAGGAAATGTATTCGACAGTCATGACCTACTTTGTGGTTTTTTGTCTCGCAATTTTTCTCGGGACGACGATGAATCTCTCGTGGATTCAATACATGATCGGAGAAAATTACCGAAGCGGAATTGCAGTAGTTCCAATTTTGCTTTTTGCGAATATGTGTTTGGGGATTTATTTCAACCTCTCGATATGGTACAAGCTAACCAGTCGAACCCAATTCGGAATGTGGCTCACACTCATTGGCGCTGTTGTAACACTTACACTGAATTTCATCTGGATTCCTTCTACGGGATTCTTCGGAGGATTCATGGGCTCCGCATGGGCAACATTGATCTGCTATTCACTGATGATGGTGCTCTCGTATTTTATCGGACAAAAATATTTCCCAGTTCCGTATAAAGTGGGAAAGTTGCTCGGTTATATTTCATTTGCTGTAGGATTGTACTTCGCAGGAAAGTATACCAGTACGGGCTCGGAATCTGCCGATCTCATTTTCCGCAACTTGATTTTTGGAATTTTTGTGACAATAGTTGCATTGGTGGAAAAGCCATTTGGAAAAATAAAAAGCAAACAAGTTGGCAAGTAGCCAAGTAGGCGAGGAAGTAAGCATTCAAGTTATTTACATGAAAAAGGGTCTGAAGATGCACTTATTAATAACACAAATTGCCAACCGGGAAACTTGCGAACTCGCCTACTTGGCGACTTGCTTACTCTCCAACTTCCCTACTAAATTCAGTAACTTCGTTCCATCATGAAAATCAAGGTCATTAACAAGTCGAAACACGCACTTCCGGAGTATGCAACAGCACATGCGGCCGGACTTGATTTGCGTGCTAATCTTGATGCGCCCGTGGTACTAAAACCACTCGAGCGCGCCATGATTCCTACCGGACTTTTCATTGAATTGCCTGTTGGGTATGAAGCGCAGATTCGACCACGAAGTGGGTTAGCAGCAAAACACGGAATAACTGTTCTGAATAGTCCAGGAACAATTGATGCGGATTATCGTGGTGAAATAAAAGTGATCGCTGTAAATCTTTCGTCTTCTGATTTTTCAATTGAAGATGGAGAACGTGTGGCGCAAATGGTCGTAGCGAAACACGAACAAATCGAATGGAACGAAGCAGAAGTTCTCGGAGAAACTGAACGTGGCGCAGGAGGATTTGGGCACACCGGCACCAAGTAATGGAAAATCGCTCCGAAGGAGTTCCTTCGGAAGAAATTGAAAATATTTTTATGAAGATCATAATACCAATGGCGGGAATGGGCAAACGAATGCGCCCACACACACTTACAGTGCCGAAACCACTTTTGCCGGTGGCAGGAAAAGCAATTGTGCAAAAACTTGCGGAAGACATCACGCGTGTTTGCAATGAGCAACCGGAAGAAATCGCTTTCATCATTGGACCAACATTCGGCAAAGAAGTTGAAGAGATGCTGAAACAAGTTGCTGCGAATCTGAATGCGAAGGGAAGTATTTGGTATCAGGATGAAGCGCTTGGAACCGCTCACGCTATCATGTGCGCGAAAGAATGTCTCGATGGAAAAGTTGTTGTTGCATTCGCCGACACGTTGTTCAAGGCCGATTTCAAAATGGACACTGCACAGGAAGGAATCATCTGGGTGCAGAAAATTGAAGACCCGCGGGCGTTTGGCGTTGTGAAAGTAAACGATCAAGGAGTAATTACCGACTTCGTTGAGAAACCACAAACCTTCGTAAGCGATCTTGCGATTATCGGAATTTATTATTTCCGCGACGGAGCAAATCTTCGAAAAGAATTACAATATCTATTGGATAATAATATTCGCGATAAAGGAGAATTTCAATTGACCAATGCTCTTGAAAATATGAAGAGCAAAGGATTGAAATTCACGCCGGGAAAAGTCACCGAGTGGCTCGACTGTGGAAATAAAGATGCGACCGTTTACACCAACCAGCGTGTTCTTGAATTCATGAAAGGTGACAAATCACTGCGGGCATCTTCTGCCAACATTGAAAACAGCACGATTATTGAGCCCTGCTACATTGGCCAAAACGTAGTAGTAACCAATTGCGTGGTTGGTCCGTATGTTTCATTAGGAGATAATACCAAGGTGTTAAACTCCGTTATCTCAAATAGCATTGTGCAGCAAAACAGCAAAATTGAAAACCGCGTATTGGCTGGTTCTATGATTGGAAGTTTCGCTGAAGTAATTGGACACGCTTCTGACTTAAGTGTTGGAGATTACAACGTCATAAAAGATTGATCAGAATGAAATCAACACTGAAACTTTCCTCACTCGCCCTGCTGATCATTGTGCTGGTTTATTCCTGCAAAACGCAGAAACCTGTTACCACGAATACTGATAACGGCAACACAAACCCGAACACAAACCAAAGCAGCGCCGAATATGAAGCTCCTCCTGCTGCTGAGCGAAACGATCCGATCTCCGAGAAGAAAGCACTGGAAGAAGCGACGTTTGTTGACGGTTGCATTTACAAACTCATTGGAAATAATCGCGCAGCGCTCGGTGAATTTCAGGAATGTCTGAATATGAATCCGGAGAATGACGCAGCAAATTATGAAGTTGCCGGCTTGTATCATGAGTTAGGACAATCTGATCGTGCACTGAAATATGCAGCAGAAGCAGTTCGTCTTGACCCAACCAACATCTGGTACAAATTTCGATACGCAGAAATTTTACAAGCCGTTCATCGCGATAATGAAGCTGTCGATATCTACAAACAACTTGTAGTTGCAGAACCAAACAATCTCGATTATCGCTATCGTCTCGCCGATTGTCAGCTTAAGGCCGACCGCGCAACTGATGCTCTTGCAACTTACAGCGAGATTGAGAAGTTAGAGGGCAATTCAGATACTCTTGCCCGCTGCCAGATTGCAGTGTATCGGCAACTAAAAGATAATTCGGGAATTGAAAAGATTTACTCGGGACTCATTCTTGATTTTCCAACTGAAGAAAAATATTATTTCGAACTGGCGGCTTTTCACGAAGAGAATGGGCAGCAAGAAAAAGCGAACGCACTGTATCGCACAATGGCAGTGAAGTTCCCTTACTCTGCAACTCCCCGCCTCAAGCTGGCAGAAATAAACAAGACCAATAATCTTGAAGGAGATGCGTTCAAAGAAGCGGTTGCAGCATTTTCAATTCCGGAGCAACTCGAAAGCAAAATCGCTTATCTCGAGAAATGGTATTCGATTTCAGATACTGCTGCTGCACTTTCTCCGGCGAAAGCAAAAGAAGCTGATTCACTTTGTCGCATAATGCGAAGGACCCACAAAGATGAAGCCCCGGCTTTTACTGTAAGCGGAAATTACTTGATGAAAGCCAATCGCTCAAAAGATGCGCGCGTCCAATATCGCAAAGCCATTACATTAAGCGCCGAATATTATGCTCCATGGAAACAATTACTCGAATTGAATGCGGAAACAAAAGATGACGCGCAACAGGAGAAAGATTGCAAAGAAGTTCTTGAGCTTTTCCCTTCGCAGCCGCATGCGTATTTCTATCTGGGATCAATTCAATACAGGAAGAAAAAATATGCAGAGGCACTCGTCAATCTTCAAACGGCGAGTGATTACAATTTTGATGATCCGGCGATGGATCATGAAATCAGACTCATGCAAATAGAATGCTATCGTGCAACAGGCGACAACAAAGAGGCTGATGCATTATCGGAAAGGATGTTGAAAATTGAACCCGACAATCTCTCCATTCAGGCGGGGCTTGCTACTTCATTGCTCAATCAAGGAAAAGAATATTATCGCGCTGAGCAGATGATGCTCAAAGTCATCGAGAAGGAGCCTAACAATGCAGAATATCTTGGAACACTTGCGTGGATTGAATTCAATATGTCAGATTACAAACTTGCTGATGAGTATATGCGCAAAGCTCTTACAATTTCCCCGAACAACGCGAAGCTCAACGAGCGCATGGGCGATATTCAATTCCGCCTGAAGAATACGGATGAGGCAATGAAGTATTGGAACAAAGCAAAATCGTTGGGTGGAGGAAGTCCGGAACTCGATGAGAAAATTAAGAATCGTGCGCTAAAGGATGAGTATTAAAAGTCTTTCTCTTCGAATAAATTCCATTGTGCTCGCAGGAGCATTGTTATTGACGGCTCCGCTTTTTTTGTCTTCCTGCAAGAAAAAGAAGAAGGCCAATAATTCAGACTCCGCTTCTGAGGTCACAGGAAATTGCAAACTTGATCACCGCGCACCGCGGCCATTGATTGCCGACATGCGCAAGAACGAGTTCAAGTTCGACTGGCTTACTGCGAAGCTTGCATGTGAAGCGTACGATGATAGTTCCCGCGTTTCTTTCGATGTGAATCTTCGCATGCGTAAAGACAGCGCGATCTGGATGAATGTTCTTGGGCCGCTCAATATTAAAATCGCTCGCATTCTCATCACAAAAGATTCCGTAAAGTTTATTCAGTATCAGGACGGAACTTTTTCCGCTCAACCGAAATGTTTTCAGGGAGATTTTGCTTTGCTGAGTTCGATGTTGCAAACAGATGTTGATTACGACATGATGCAATCACTTCTCGTTGGAAACAGCGTGAGTTTTTATGAGGAAGATGAGAAGCTCCGCTCATCAATCAATCAGGCGAATTGCTGGTATGCGCTGAGTACTGTTCGCAAAAGGAAGCTGAAGAAAGTGATGGAAGGGCAAAAACCACCGCAGGATCCGTTGCAGACCATTAACCTCGATCCGCTTTCGTACAAGATCATCAACATCTTCTTTCTTGATGAGCAAAACAGAACTTTTCGTGCAGATTACAGCACTTTTACGACACTTGATTCAATGCAATTTCCATACAAAGCGGAGTTTTTTGCACGAGGAATAGGGAAATCTGCAGGGATTATGCTCGAATACACCAAGATTACACTCAATAAACCAACTGATTTTCCGTTTACTATTCCAGATGATTGTGTACCCATAATTATCCCAGCAAATGAAAACCAACCTCCGAAGTAAAATCAAGTGGTTCATCCCGGTTCTGATGGCCCTAATTCTTGCGGTCACCGTACCTGTTGTGTACGCACAGAAGGATAAGAAAAAGTCTGCCAAACCGAAGAAGGAAAAGGAAGACAAATCGACACTTGAAACGAAGAAACAGAACCTTCAGTCGGAGATCGATTTAACGAATAAACTACTGGCCGAAACGCGTCGCAACAAAACTCTTTCGTTAAGTCAATTAGTGGCGCTCAACAAAAAGATTGAAGTGCGTGAAGAATTAATCCGCACGATCAATGAAGAAATTGCCGTGTTGAATAGAGAAATTAATGTAAAGCAAAGTGAAATAACTGTTCTTGATTCTGAAGTTGTAAAACTCAAGCGTGATTATGCGCAAATGGTTGTTTTCGCATATCGCAACAGAAATTCATTCAACAACATGATGTTTCTTTTTGCCGCCAGCGATTTCAATCAGGCTTATCTGCGAATGAAATATCTTCAACTCATCAGCACCGGCCGTCGATTGCAAGCTTTGAAAATTGCTTCGATGCAACAAGATCTCAATGAACAATTGACCGAACTTGAAGAAGACAAAGCAGAAAAGAAAAATCTTCTCGGAAGCGAACAGGTTGAGCAAGGAAGTCTTGCGAATGAGAAATTGGAAAAAGATGCAACCTTCCGCGGTCTGCAAACCAAAGAAGCCAATCTGAAAGCAGATCTTGCCAAGAAGAATGCACAGAAGGCAGCAACGGATATCGCCATTCAAAAAATTCTGGATGACGAAGCGAAACGAATTGCAGATGCGGAAGCAGCGAGAATTGCAAAAGCTAATGCGCCTCCTGTCACTAATCCGCCGGTTAATCCCAAAGTTACTCCCGGCGTTACTCCTCCGGTAAAAACAACACCTCCAACACCAAAACCTACTCCGGAAGCAACTGCGCTTAGTACAAGTTTCGCCAGTAATCAAGGGAAATTGCCTTGGCCCGTTGAGAAAGGAACGATTACGAGTCGCTTTGGAAAACACGCGCATCCGGTTTTGAAAGATGTGACGTTGCAGAATAACGGCGTTGACATTTCAACAAATTCCGGTTCTATGGCGCGCGCGGTTTTCGAAGGAGAAGTGACCGGACTCTCAAACATTCCCGGCTCAGGCTGGCTTGTAATTGTGCGTCATGGAGAATATCTCACTGTATATGCCAAGCTTGAAGAAGTTTTGGTGAAGCAAGGCGACAAGGTGAAAACGAAACAAAGCATTGGAAAAATTGCGATGGATCAACAGGAAGGAACTACCGAGTTACATTTCGAAGTTTGGAAAAGCGGTGGTGTGAAAATGGATCCGGAGCTGTGGTTGGCGAGGCAGTAGGCAGTCTTCAATAATCAGTGGTCAGTATTCGGTGAGTATTTGCCGTCAGTTCGAGTTGAGAAGGC
>CAZBYM010000169.1:0-8281 GCA_964495745.1 uncultured Chryseobacterium sp.
CCGGATACTGCGCCTGTCAGTGCTGATATACCTAACAATTTACGTGCCTGATCTGGCTGGGTAATTTTTTCAGTGCTGACTGTGAACTTAAAAGTAGCTTCTTTTTTGGAAGAGCCCGCCATGTTTTTGAAATCATCAACAGAAACAACAGCGAGTTTTCCGTCTTTCGTAATGGCCCACAACATGTTTTCCGCATCGGGATTGTACTGAAATTTGCTCATGTCTGCAGCGTAGTATGTGTAAATTGCATTGCGGCCTTGTTCTACAAGACAAATCTGATTTGCATCAAGCGGTTTTCCTGTAGCAGCATCAATGATTTTCGCAAACATCATCCATTCTTCTGGCATTGCCTCCGGACAATCGGAATTCCATACGCCGAAATCAGAGATAATAAATTCGCGCATCACCATACTTTGAGTAGACGCCTGTAATCCTGCAGCAACTCTCATTTGCATTGCACGAGCAGCCAATGTGTCGTTTACCCAAATACGATGGCGATCTGCATTCTGCATTGCAGTCTCATTTGCTGCCGCGTCCTGCTTCTCTTTTTCTTCACGCGCTTTTACTAATTTCTCATATTCAGCGTTCCGTTGTTCCCATGATTTTTTTGCTGCATCGAAATCTTTTTCATCAACAACAGGTTGCGTTACATAAATCGCTTCGCGAGTTCCTGCGGTAAATGTGACACGAAATACAGAACGGTTTTTGATTCGTGTAATCACAACATCTTCCCACTGCACTTTTTTGTCTTCCTTGTTGTAAGGTGTTTCTTTTTCATCGACTTCGAAACGAACACCTTTGTATGCAACGAGCTCCGGAAATTCAGCAGGACTAAACGCGATTGCAAAAGAAGGTTTATTCTTGTCGGCTACTTTCGGAGGAACAGGAGCAACTCCAATCGTTGTGTTCGACGATACATTTCCTGAAGTATCGCTTGACGGCGGAGCGAAAACAGTTGCTTTGTCGTCGTTGATGTACTTCCAGTTTTTTGCAACCGTGTCGAGATAGTACGTGTTGAAGCGTTCTTCATCACTATCGCTGACCATCGCAACATGAATTGCAGAATCAGGATTCGTGCGCAACGCTTTTCCATTTTGCCACGCAGTAATTTCTATCATCCCTGCAGATTCAAAATGAAAGCGAGAGCCGGTTGAATCATACGTCATCGGAATTCCGGCCATAAAAATTTTCGCAGGATCATGAAATTCTTTGTAGCGTAATTCAACATTTCCTGAAACTTTATTTCCTGCGCTGTCGAGGAACGCATTTCCTGGTACCTGAATCAAGCTGCCATTTTCATTAATGAACATTCCGCCAGCAGCTGCGTCAACAACGAATCCTGTATCCGCATCGCGCGCACCATCGAAAAGTGGTTGAATGAATGCCGGATTATTTTCTGCGATCGTTTTGTCATCGCTTAAAAGCATGTATCCGCCCCCGATCAGCACGATTCCGGTTATCGCTGCTACAACGTAGAATTTCGTTGACTTAAAAAACGAAGGTTGTTGCGCGTTGTATGCATCCATGAAGGAGTTAAAATCTTTGCCTTTGGCAATATCCGATTCCGACAATGGCTCTTTGTTTCTGTTGATGTTGATGTTTTCCATGACACTAGAGTAGTGAAGTATAAATTCCCTTAAGTTTTTCGAGCAGGCGATACACACGTGCTTTAGCTGCTGTTTCTGATATTTCCAAAATTTCACACAAGTCTTTGAACGGTATTTTATCGAAGAAGCGCATTTGCAAAAGCGACATGTCTTCTTCGTTCAATTGTTGCATCGCTTTCATTAATCGCGCATCAGTTTGTGCTGAGTTTTCTTCTCCCATTTCTACGAGCACATCTCCAATCTGTTCATCATCGATGCTTACAGCCTGACGCACTTTACTTCTGCGGTAGAACCGATTCAGTTCATTGATTGCAATCCGAAAAAGCAGAGCGGAGTAGGGAACACCAGTCGGTTTGTATTTGCCAATATTCGTAAGCGCTGCAAGAAACACCTGTTGTGTGATGTCGTACGCATCATCTTTACTATTACTTCTCTGGTAAACAAACCCGAGAATTCTCGCGTAATACCGATCGTACAAAGGGCCAAATGCTTTGGGATTTCGCTTCGCAGCTTCAATCTCAGTTTCTTCAGCAGCAATGTCGGTCCGGGTGGCGTGATACCTGGTCTCCATTTTCATATATGTTCCTTTTGCGGTGAGGTACATGGTTTTCTGCTCTTGTATGAGCATAAAGCGTGAGGGGGGCAAAAGTGACGGGAAGGTCTGAAAAAGAATGGAGAAAGGTGCAAGGGTCCTAACCCTGAAAAGGATAAGAGCCTTTTCAGGGTTAGGACCCTAGTAGCATTATTGGGTCAGAATAAGCTTCTGTCGATATGGAGCCGCCCCGTCCACAATCGTCTCCGTGAAATACGTTCCGGCTGAAAGTAGCGAAGTGTTAACATGTAAAATCTGTTCTGAATTATCCGATGATTGTGTTGAAACTAATTGTCCGAAAGTGTTGTAAATATTTACAGTAACACAACTTCCGGGTTCATTCAGTAAGATATTCCATCCATTTTCGCTGGAAGAAGGATTCGGATAAGTCGTAACGATTTTTTCTACGGAAGTTGGTTCAAGGTCGAGAATTGTACCTGTTCCGCAAATGCAGGTGCCGCCATTGGGGCCGATCATTGTTAAGTCGCACGGAAAATTGCATAATGGCCAGAACATTGTGTCAGCAACAACATTTCCTGCCAATTGAACGCAGCCCGGAGGACTCATGTTATAAGTCATGATTTGTCCGCATGCACCAAGAATGCTTGCGTCAACGGCCCAGACTCCGTTGCAACCGCTAGTCGGCGGGATGATGTACCAGGTTGGAATTGTAGTTTGTGCTGAAAGTCTTGTGGAGAGAGCGATTAACAACAGAGCTGAAGCGAGTAGAGTTTTTTTCATGTGAGTTTTTTTGGCCGTATGAAAGATAGGGAAATTTACCTCGGCTTCTTACCACCGTCCTTCGGCAAACTCAGGACAAGGTCGCGGCGAACACGGCGAACCGCATCGCGATTATGCCATCTGAAACCTGACGCGCTGAAAACGGAGAAAAATTGAAGTTTCTTGTCACTAACCGTTTACAAACGCTTAATACCGACTTGAGCGAAACAGTCATCATACATTTATCGCTCAACTTATAGTATAGATTTTATGAAATCACATTATGACAAATTGGAGAATGTACGGGACGAAGCAGCACTGAATCTTTTGACGGATCGTATTATGGATGCGTGTTTCACAGTTCAAAGAACTATGGGGCCTGGTTTAAGCGAAGCCATTTATCAAGCGTGCTTAATGAAGGAGCTGGAACTTCAAAATATTGCTTATGGAGCACAGGTGCATATTCCAATTGAGTATAAAGGGCATGTTCTGAAGAATCATTTAGTTCTTGATTTACTGGTCGAAAACCAAGTAATAATTGAAGTAAAGTCGGTGAGCGAATTTATTCCGATTCACGAAGCTCAGTTGTTAACTTATCTCAGGGTGACAGGGCGGAGAGTAGGCTATCTCGTTAACTTCAATGTAACATTGATGAAGAACGGCATTCGAAGAATGCGCAATGGTTGACATGAATTTTGTTTTTTGAATCACGTGACTTACACCCCCGTGGCCGCCGCGAGCTTGTCCTGAGTTTGCCGAAGGACCGTGGTAAAAAAACACTCTCAGTGGTTGCAAGAAATAAACCCACGCCCGCGCTTTGGCAATATCGCCGTGTTCGCCGCGAACACCGTGGTAAAAAAATACTCTCAGCGGTTGCAATAAATAAACCCACGTCCGCCGTAGGCGGATCGTGGGCTTCGCACACCAGTCACAGTAAGACCTACCGCGACACGATTATCCTTTTGGTGACTTTTCCTTCTGCAGTTGCCAACTCTAAAAAATAGAGTCCGGGCTGCTGGTCACTCAAATCAATGCTATTTGGAATAGGTTCTACATCTGTTGCTTTGTGTTCTTCAATAGTTGAGCCCAACGTATTGTATACAACGAGAGAAAGCAATGTGTTAGTATCTGAATTCACTTTGAATACGCCTGTGCTTGGGTTCGGATAAATGTCCGCCAATTCATTTCCATTTTTCTGATCAACAATAACAGGACGAATCGGATCAGTATTTTTCTTCAATGGATCAACCATCACAACATTGTCGGGAACAAAAACTGTACTCATCGTGAAACCATCCAGCCAAACTCCGGAATTTGAATTCGGATTCAGCGCACGAACAGAAATAAATTTTCCATTCTCAGGAGCCGTGAAACGAATCACAACTTCGTTCCATTCGTTGGTGATAGATGCTGCGGAAACAGTGTATAAGATTTGTCCTGCAGTTGAATCGTTCGTACTCAAACCCAATTCCAGATTCGGTGCGGTAACACGCCCACGAGTCCAGAAAGAAAGTGAATACTGATTTCCTTTTATTAATTGATCATCGAGTTCAAGAGTAACTGCTTCCGACCGAACTTCACCGTGAACATTTGTCGCAAGACCAATGAACCAGTTTCCTTCTTTCGCATCACCATGACCGCAATTTGTACTCGCGATGTCTGGCTTACGAAAACTTCCAAAAGCTTTTGTGTTTTTTACGTTTGCATTGAATACAGGAACCGATGCATTGATGATGCATAGATTTCCATTCTTCTCAAAACCTCCGTTGAGAAAATTCTGCCCATCAAGGGCCGCGGGAATGGGCACTGCTATTACAAATGCCGCAATACGCAAGAAGTGTAGCTGTTTCATAGTGTGCGTGTGATTCGTGAAACTTCTTGTAGTAGCTGTTACTGTTATAACTCACAACGGGATAAAAAGTTACACTGACCGTTACACGATACATGATGCAAGCCGTGTGCCAGATCCGTCAGGAATTGGAAAAACGTTGAATTTCAGCCTAAAACGAAAGTAGTAGGATGCCGCGGCGCGTAGTATTAGAGAACGTAAAACTGTGTTAAAAAAGTGTGTTCGGGCATTTCGTACGTATTAATATTGATCGTAGTACTGAAATATTGAGAGAAAATTCAATCAGTGTTTATGATACCTTCGCTTTCCATTTATTATGAATTCACGCGGCACAATTTCTTTTTTTTGGCGACAGGTCTGCTTGAGATTCGTATTCGGTGCGGTGATTTGTATGCGTGTTTTTCCTGCGTACGCGCAATTTCAACAATACAGGTCATATGACGTAAAAGATGGATTGCCAAGTTCGGATGTGTATTCCATGTTGCAGGATGTGGAAGGATACTTGTGGTTTACAACCGATATGGGCGTAAGTCGCTACGACGGATATTCTTTCAAAAATTTCAGTAACGAAGATGGTTTGGCTGATAACACAATATTCCGGGCTTATCAGGATGACAAAAAACGAATCTGGTTCACATCGTTTTCAGGAAAACTTTCATATTTCGAAAATGGAACAATTCATTCGTTACCATGCAATGCAAAACTTGAGCAGTTGCTTAAGGGAAGTTTTATGACTTCTCTGTATGTTGATAAAGGTGATACGATTTGGGCGGGCACAACAAAAAATTTCGCACTGAAAATTCTTCCAGGCTGGAAAGAAAGTCAAGTAAATCAGGTCATGTTTCCTAATACAGAAGGGTATTTCTGCAGGTTGAACAAAGTTGGATTTATTTACGGCGGCGGTCACGCACGAGGTCAAAGCATAGGTGTGTATGAGAACACTAGCAAAAAAGTTTTTACGATTGCAATATTGTCACCCCGCTCTTCCTTGTCGTCAGTGAGGTATTCTTGCATCCAGATTGCTGATGGCAGCTTTGTCTTAACTGCTGATAATTCGGTAACTTTTTTCGACATGGATGGAAAATCTACAACCTTTCCACTCAGTACAACAGGTATAAGTATTTTTGAAGAACTCAACGGTGAGATTCAGATTGGAACTTATGATGGAGCACTTAAATTCCGGAGAGAAAATTTCAAAGAGATTACTCGCGTTGAAAAATTTGAGCGTAAAATCGTTACATCTATCCTGCGTGATCGTGAAGGGGGATTATGGTACTGTACGGAAGGCAACGGAGTATTCAATGTAGCACATAGCAATTTCAAATATTACACAGTTGAAGATGGGTTGTCGGAAAGTAAAATTTCTTGTGCAACTGCATTTAGAAATTCGGTAGTAACAGGACATTTAGACGGAAGTGTAAGTGTTCTTGCTGGCAAATCCATTGCTAGTCTGGCTTACCAAAATCAAAATAATTTAGCTCAACCGAATCGCATTACTTCACTTTTGAACTGGAGCAATGGCAAACTTATTGCTTCAACTGGCGTAAACCTCTTCACAGTAAATGAAGCGAAACAATCGCTTGAACTATTGCTCGCGTCGGGAGGCAAAAAAATTATTTCCTCGGTAACAGGTGGAATATGGGCTTTACATTACAGTAATATTATTCAGCTAAACCCGGAGAGTTCTGAAATTATTCAAGACATTTCGATTAGTACGTTCACCGATAATATTTATGAAGATCGTTCAGGAACGTTATGGATTTGTGCAATCAATGGATTGTGGAAGTATGACAAGTTGAATGGCCTTGAATATTTGGGATCAAAATTTCCTATACTGTCGGCAAGAATCATAGATCTTAAGGAGAATGCAGATGGAAGTTTGTGGATGGTCAGCAGAGGACACGGCGTGATCGTGAAATTTCAAAATACATTTTATCAGATCAAAGTGACAGACGGTTTAATAGGTAACATGTGCAGAAGTCTTTTTCTCGACTCGAATAGCGTCGTTTGGGTGGGGACGAACAATGGTTTGAGCAAAATCGAGTATAGTAACACGAATGGATTTAAGTATGAAATTGACAATTACAGTTCGCAGCACGGATTACTTACGAATGAAGTCAACCATATTCTTCGAGTGAAGAATCTGATCTGGACATTTCACACAAGCGGAATATCAGTGTTTGATCCTTCGAGTTTGAATGAGTCTGGAATTCCTCCTCCGATTTACATTACTCAAACCATAGTCAACGGTGACACAATTGGGGAGAATGAAGTCTTGTTTGATTACAATCAAAACTATTTCCATTTTTCATTTGTCGGCTTGTCATTCAAAGATCCCGGAAGTATAATTTACCGCTATAAGCTTGAAGGCGTTGATGTAGATTGGATAACCACGAGCTACACTTCTGTCCAATATCAAACGCTTCCGCCAGGGAATTATCGTTTTGTGGTAGAGGCAAGAAATCGTGATGGAGAGTGGAGTGCGATTTCGGCCGTCAGAAATTTCACAATTCAGCAGGCATGGTGGCAAATCGGTATGTTCAAACTTTGTGTGATCATCACTAATCTAATTGTAATAAGCTTGCTTTTCAGATGGAGAATTAAGCACATTCGCAAGCGCGATTTCAAAAAAGCGGAATTGCAAAACCGTGTTGCGTCATTTGAATTAAGCGCTCTGCGCGCGCAAATGAATCCACATTTCGTTTTTAATGCGATAAATTCGGTCCAATATTTTATCACAAATAATGATCCGGACTCGTCACAAAAATATCTGTCAAAATTTGCGAAACTGATCAGGTATGTGGTTGATAATTCCAAATTGACAACGATTCCTGTCAAACAGGAAATTGAAGCGTTGACTCTTTATCTGGAACTTGAAGGTTTACGATTTGGAGATCGATTTGAATACACGATCATTGTTGATTCGAAAATCGATGTTGAATACATGCAAATACCATCGATGCTGATACAGCCTTATGTTGAAAATGCAATTTGGCATGGAATCATGCACAAAAAAGGAAACGGAAAAATTGTGATCACGTTGGAGAAACAAGATTCTGGTTTGCATTGCACAATTGAGGACAATGGAATTGGCAGACAAAAATCGCTGGAGATAAAAAAGGGCAAGGGAGAAAGTGATCACAAATCTGTTGGCCTATCGAATACCCGTGAACGATTGGAAATAATAAATCAAGTCAACGAAAGCAACATGAATGTGAGCATTACTGATCTCTATGACACAGATGGCTTGGCTGTTGGAACTAAAGTAGAAATTCATATTCCGCTTTCTTAATCGTAAATTTGAACGACAATAGATTTATGGACAAGGCAATAATTATTGACGACGAAGAGAAGAGCAGAATCACTTTAAAGAATCTCATTGCAAAGCATTGTCAGGAAATTGAGGTAGTTGAGCTTTGCGATTCTGTTGAAAGTGGAATGATTGCCATTGCGAAACATTCGCCAGGACTCGTATTTCTCGATATTGAAATGACATTCGAGAATTGATTCACT
>CAZBYM010000170.1:0-8280 GCA_964495745.1 uncultured Chryseobacterium sp.
GTAATATTGCAGCCCGTTTTCAGTGATTATCCTCTGAAAATAGTGAAACGATCCTCCTTAGCTCAGCTGGTTAGAGCACATGACTGTTAATCATGGGGTCTCAGGTTCAAGTCCTGAAGGGGGAGCAAAAGCCGCATTTCTGCGGCTTTTTTTGTGAAAAGTTGTCTCAGGTGTCATTTCTGAGGCAATAAAGTGAGAAATTATTCCTCAACCGTCAATTTGTACCCGATCCCCCGAATATTGATGATTTTCACCTTGTCGTCGCCTTTTAAGTGTTGCCTGATCCTGGTGATAACAACATCCATATTACGGCTGTTGTAAATGCTGTTGTCGCCCCAGAGCTTGAACAACACATCATTCTTCTCTACGACCTGATTAATGGATGCAGCCAGTATTGTCAACAATTGCGCCTCCTTAAAAGAGAGCTCCTGCTTATCGACATCCAAAGTTAACATTTGACGTTGCACATCAAAAGTGAATCGTCCAATGGAGTAAACCAATCCTGGCGAATCCACTGAAATAGCATTCCGAAGTAAAACTTGAACCCGCGCTACCAGCTCTTCCAGACTAAATGGCTTCTTGACATAATCGTTGGCGCCAATACTGAACCCTTTCAGCACATCAACTGTTTGCGATTTTGCCGTGAGAAAAATAATCGGAACAAGTTTATCTGTCTTGCGAATTATCTCGGCAACCTCATACCCGCTTCTCTCCGGCATCATCACATCCAGAATAATCAAATCGGGAGAAAAAGATTGAAAAAGTGATAATGCAATTTTGCCATCGCTCGCCAGTGCCACTTCAAAGCCGTGGGCTTCCAACGTATCGCGAACAATACCGCCAAGCATCTCTTCGTCCTCTGCAAGTAAAATCTTTTTCGCCATGGGTTCATTTTGCAACTGTGAATTTCAGTAAAATCTCCGTTCCATTTTTTCCGTCACTGTTAATTTTTACAGAACCTCCATGCAACGTCATAATTGTTCTCACATAATATAACCCAAGTCCATGACCTTTGACAGTGTATCGATCCTCAGTTGGCACGCGAAAATATTTTTCGAAAACTAATTTATGATATCGAGCTGAAATTCCGGAACCATTGTCGCTGATTGTTACAAACGCATCACCGGATTGTTCTGTAACAGAAATTTGCACTTCGGGGAAACCGCCAGCGTACTTGATTGAATTGTCTATGATCGTTTGCAGAATGTTGTTAATGTGAAACGCGTCCACACTTATGTAAACCGGAGAAGGAGACAAGTTCAACTGAACCGAAACGTGTGTCTTCGCTTGGAACGATTCAGATTCTGCAAGCTCCTTAATCAAATCGTTGATGTCGATTTTACGCAGACTTAACGCAAATCCATCTTCTTCAATTTCGGAATAACTCAACGCTTTTTCTACAAGCTGATTCAGCCTGTTTGCCTGGATGCGGGTAATTTCAAGATAGCGTTCCGTTTTTTCCTTGTCACTTGTCGCAACAAATTTTTGCAGAGATTCTGTGGCAGCTAAAATAGTAGCGATCGGAGTTTTCAATTCGTGAGTGATGCTGCTTGTAATATCGTATTTCAACCTTGTGACTTGCTCTTGCTTTTGCAAAAAGCGTCTTACGAAAAACAACGCGAGTCCGGAGAGAAATAATGAGAGCCCAAGTAAAAGTAATTGTCCGAATATTTTTTCAAGCAGATATGCATTGTAGTTCAGCACGCAGCATTTGGAAAGCGTTTCCGAATCCAGATGGTAATACGTTGAGAACAAATCGCCATTCAAAACGTAGTGGCGTTCGTAAAACTTAGAGGATTCGCGATTAAACAACGCCTGCACATCGTATTCCATTTCTTCAAATCGGTCTGACGGAATTACGTCTACGCGAAAATTAATGTTGACAGATCGGAACGCAAACTCCTCGCGCAGCAAAGCGTTCAATGCCCCAAGATCCTCAGCCAAATTTCCTTCAGGTGAACTGGTTGGTGCATTGTACAAAATGGGTGATGCAGCAACGTTGTTGGAAATTTCATTAGCCAAACCGAAAACGAGGTGATCTATCCCGAAGTCATTATATCGGCCTCCAGTGTTAACGTCAATTATCGAAATGTCCGCTACTGAATCATTTCCTGAAATCCAATTGCGTTGAAACATTTCCCATTTCATCATTTTCGCAGGCGCGAACACGTAACCAACAACAGCGTCATTAATTACTATTTTTAGAAGCGCTCTGTCCCAGTATTCATTGGCGGTATCAACGTCATGGGCAAGAGAGAGAGACGTTACGTGAAATTCCAAGTGATAAGACGCGTTCGATTTACATTTCACTTTTTGCGACCAGACCTTGCGACCCGAAGCAATTGCTCCGTCATTGGCTAAAAATTTTCCTCCTCCTCCGAAACCCGTTCCCCTCCAGTTTAGTACAGCCGTGCCTGCGCTGTCGACAATAGTGTAGCGGCCAATATTATCTGCAAGCCGGGCGCCTGGACTGTAGGAGTAAGCGGCGTATTCGGATGAAAATAAAGTGTCGCCCAATTCAAAATCCGGGTTCGCAATCAGGTTGGTAATAGTGTTGGCCTCCGATTGTAAAGCAGTTGCTCTTTCCGAATAGGTAAGAATCGAGCGCATCGTCTCGGCATTGTCATCATAACTTCTGAAAGCTTCAATACTCGATTGCATGCTTTCATTGACGTTTCTAACCAATAGCTTTTTCTCGCTCTGATAATTCCTGTAAGTAATCCAACTCTGAAGCGCGATCAAAAACAATAACAATCCAGCCAACAACCAGATTGTACTGTTGAATCGTAAGCGAAAAAAAATGGGCATGCGTAATCAGTTATTGTCGGATGATTTTCCGGACAAAACTACCATTCTCAGTTGTAACGGTTATCATGTACATCCCTGCAGAGAGAGAAGAAAGATCAATTTTCGTTTCTTTCGCGTTAATCATTTCTGATCGAAACGCAACGCGCCCTTCCATGTCGGTTGCGCACACTTCCGTAATGTTTCCGAGGTCCGAGCGAATGAAAACGTGTTCTGTCGCTGGGTTGGGACTAATCATTACTGCGCCTTCTTCATTCGCCTCGTCAATTCCAATAAGTCCGCCGCAAAGTATAGTTGTTATTAGCGTTTGTGTGTTCAGCACGTAATTCACGTTGGCCACCGCGGCGTTAATTGGATAAGCCGTAATAGCGGGTGTGCCTGGAGTGTACGCGTAGTTGCTTTGTGTTGTTAATCCAAGATTCTGCGAAGCGCAAAAACCAGTGAGTCCCGGCGCAAGTACTGCAAACATCGGGTCGTTATTCACCGCTCCGCAAATCAGAAAATTTCCATTCGGTAAAGCAAGGCCCTGATCGGCTTGCCCAAGTCCGGAACTATTGTTTTTCATTGCGGAGATAACTCCGGTAAAAGGGTTTACCTGAATTGCTGCTGCATATCCGATTCCAGCTCCTCCAAGAACCACAATTTCATCACTCGCGTTCATCGTTGCGAAATTTCCGCTGAGATAAAGCTGAGCAGAACTTACAATCCGGTTGCAGGTAACATTTCCAAACGCTGCATCAACTGTGATGATTGTTACTCCGTAAATATCATTTGGGCTGCTGATGACTGCAAATCCTCCGCTATTGAGCTTCACCAGTGAACCGCTATACAGTTGAATTGACGCCGCAGTTTGAAATGTTTTGACCGCCGTTACAAGTCCGTTAGCATCGAGTCTGATAATTCCCGGATGCCCCATGCTATTGTAGAGATAAGAAAAACTGCCAACGTATCCGTTTCCGTCAGGGACCATAGTAGAAATAAATCCTGGCCCCATGCCCAAATTATTTTTCTCCCATTGTACAACTCCATTCACATCGCACTTGATTGCATATTGAGAAGCGATACAGTTGCCACCATAAAAAACAAATCCTTGATCAGTGCCTGCTGCCTTGCAGACACCTTCTGCAGTAAGCGCGTTATTCAAAGTTCCATCGTAATATCGTTTCTGAAAAATTACCACGCCGGCTGGAGTAGTTTTCAGAATGTACAATGGATTGTTAGGATAATCCGTTCGGTATGATAATCCCAATATTACATAGTTTCCGTCGTTCGTTTCAACTGCATCGCGCATGGGAATACTGTCAATACTAAAAGTCCAAAGCACATTCAGATTACTATCGAATTTTGTAACCCATCCAAGCAAACCTGAACTTCCGGTTGCAAGAAATCCTCCGTCCGAAGTCGCCCGCACTTTTGAAAAACCGCTGGTGTAGACTGAGGAATTATCGTAACGCACAACTACTGTTGGCGCTTGTCCACTCATTGTAAATGGAAGCAGAAGAATGATCAGAGTGGAAAAAAATGCTGCTTTAACTCCAAAATTGATATTCATAATTTTTGTCAGTTTGTTTGAATGATTCGGGTACTGCCGATGACATTTCCTTCTTCATCGGAAAGCAATATACAATACATTCCCGGTCCGTCAGGATGCACTTCGATAATATGAGATAGCAGATTTGTTTTTGATTCAACAAGACGGCCGGTCGCGTCGAAGAGCTGGATCTGCATTCCTCCAACAACCATATTTTCCGAAAGTTGAACGAACACTGTTCCATTTCCAGGATTGGGATACGCGATAAACGCACCGCTGTTCGATTCATAAACCGCTGCAGTAATACTGCACGAATCTTGAACCGGTTCGTATCTCCACAATGTGTTGATGCCACCTTGTGGTGTTGTCATTGTCCATCCGCCAAACATCCACATATAGCCTGAGTCATCTGTAAAACTTGCTGCGCCGCCTAGAGATGCCGGATAATTTGTAGCAGATGGAATTTGATATGTGTTGTGCATTCCCGCGCCCGGATTCCACGTATTTCCACCGTCAATCCAGGTGAACAAATTGGTCGAAGGATCGAACATCCACAGCTGATCCCACGTTAACACACTTCCTGGAAAATAAAATCCACCATAACACCACATGCGATCACATGCATCGATCCATGTAGACTTCCCTTCGAACCTTGCACCGGGAACACCATTTCCTGCAACATTCGGGATTGTAAATGTACATGGTGGATTATAACCTGATGTTCCTGCCATCCACGTCCACCAATTGGTCGATGGATCATACTTCCACATATCGCCGAAGTCCAATGAAGAAAACATTGTTCCTCCGTACATCCAAAAGTTTCCTTGCGAGTCAGTCCAGGCGCTTGCCGCACCGCGTCCGCCCGGAGAGTTGCTTGCTGCAGCAACTTGTTGAACACCATAATTTACTCCTCCGGAATACCCGCCGCTCATCCATGTCCACATGTTCGTTGCAATGTCAAACTTCCACATGTCTGCAAAAATATTTCCTCCGCTTTCAAGTATTCCACCATAGAACCAGAGATCTCCGGAATTATCTACCCAGTTTGCGATACACTCTTGACGACACGGTGGCGCATTAGTTAAACTTGGAACCTGAATTGTTCCGTATGAACCAAACGAGTAAACTGTTTGAGCTCCGCTCATCCAGGTCCATTCATTTGTTGCAATATGATAACGCCATAAATCTGACAATGGTCCTGTCTGTCCATTAATATCTGTTCCCCAACCACCAAACATCCACAAGTCTCCGGCTTGATCAGTCCAAGATGCACAACCCCAACCACGAGATCCAGGGCGATTGCCTGGAGCCGGCACACCTTGCACTCCGTAAACTCCAATAACATTAATATTTGGAATGCCGTTGATCCATGTCCACATGCTTGTGGCAGGATCAAACTTCCACATCGCGCCCCACTCATAATCGCCCATCACTCCACCGAAAATCCAAAGGTTGCCATTCAAGTCTTTCCATCGTGCAGGCTCATACAATCCTCCTGGCGTATTCATCGAATCCGGAACACCCTGTGTGCCCGCTACAGTTGCGCCGTAAGCTGTACTGTCTCCGTTCATCCACGTCCATGTGCCATTTTGTGCAATGACAGAATGTGTGATCAACAAACTCGCGATAAATACAATCACGTTTTTTATCGCTCGATTAGAATATATGTTATGAAGTTTCATGTTCTGGAATGTTTGATGATGAATTCGAAACGTTAATGAGATTCAAGCGATTCGCGCTGCTTTTCTTCTCGCAGAACCTGATTCTGTTTATCAATAAAAAATCTTTTTTCTCCCTGAACAACTTTTGCTTCTCCGTTCGTAAACAAGAAGGAACGATCGTAAACAAAAGGAATTACTATTGCGCCCATAGAATTGATGCAGCCCCATTTTGTTCCAAGACAAACAGCGGCCATTCCTTCTTGAAAATCATTGGCCTGATCGTAAACCAATTCAACTACAACGCGGTTTGTCTTGTCAATAAATCCCCACTTCCCATTGAGGGAAACTCTTGCTAAACCACCCACAAAATCTCCTGCGAAATCATATTGAAACGGAATAATGATTGCATTTTGCAAATCGATAAACCCGCTTTTCCCATTCGCTGTCACTCGAGCAAGACCATCATGAAAGAGAGACGCATCGTCGTAAATTAACGGAATCGCAATTTTCCCTTGTTCATTCACGAATCCACGTTTACCATCTTTCACGACTAAGGCCATTCCTTCACAGAAAACGCTACCCGCATCATAATGAGGCTGAACAATAATTTTTCCGGAAGATGAGTACCCAACTTTCCCGTTTTCGTAAAAACGAGTTGGTGTTTGAGCGGCAGCACTCAGGCATAGAAACGCCATAATGCAAAAAACAAATGTCTTTTTCATTGGTGAGGATTGAGAAGTTCTGAAACTAATACATGTGAACATGTGTTTGCCCACAGTTCGTATTGCAATAATAATTAATTAGTGGCGCAGTAGCCAGTACTTTGTCTGCGAATTCCCTTGAATTAGTACTAATTAGTAGAGTCTAAGTGCTCATGAAAACACACCTCAATTCTATTCGTCCTTCAATCGTCTGCTCAATTCTCCGTAAATACGCTATTCTGTGGGAAAAGAGTGCACGACGACCGAAATCCCACGCCAAATATCTGATACATTTGCAGCAAATATTTCAATACATATGAGCTTATTAGTTGTCGGTACCATGGCCTTTGATGCCATCGAAACACCTTTCGGAAAAACAGACAAGATTATTGGTGGCGCGGCCACGTATATCGGCCTTGCGGCTTCCTACTTCTACAAGAATATCAACATGGTTTCTGTTGTTGGCGGAGATTTTCCTCAGGAATCAATGGACATGCTCAAGAAACATGGAATAAAACTGGATGGTGTTCAGATTAAACAAGATCAGAAATCGTTTTTCTGGTCGGGACGTTATCATACCGACATGAACTCGCGTGATACGCTTGCAACAGAATTGAATGTACTCGCCGATTTCGATCCGATTGTTCCTGAGAATTGTAAAGACGCCGATTTCCTCATGCTCGGAAATCTCATGCCGGTTGTACAGCAGAAAGTAATTGCTCAATTGAAGAAGCGTCCGAAATTAATTGTTCTCGATACAATGAATTTCTGGATGGATACAGCACACGACGAACTCGTGAAAACGATTTCGCAAGTTGATGTGCTTACAATCAACGACGGAGAAGCGCGCCAACTTTCCGGCGAATATTCATTGGTGAAAGCAGCGCAGAAAATTCTTACGATGGGCCCGAAAGTACTCATCATCAAAAAAGGCGAACACGGCGCACTGCTCTTCAACAAGGAACAAGTGTTCTTCGCTCCCGCTCTTCCATTGGAAGATGTATTTGATCCCACAGGAGCGGGCGATAGTTTCGCTGGGGGATTCATTGGTTACCTTGCAGAGACAAAAGATATTTCGTTTGAAAACATGAAACGTGCGATCATCTTCGGATCAGCAATGGCTTCGTTCACTGTAGAAAAATTCGGCGTTGAACGATTAATCGGCTTAACACAAGATCAGGTTGATGAGCGCGTCCAAGAGTTTATTGATTTGGTGCAGTTTGATATTTCGTTGGTGTGAGGATGTTCTACATAATAGTTGCAATAGCTTATGTTGGGCTCGTTTCTACTCACAAACTCGATTATGCCGCTGACATAGGGTAATAGATAAGTTTCACCTCGTTACAGTTTTGCTTATCATGAAAATTCGCGCTACATTTTTCTCGTTACTCCTGGCCTCAACACTATTTGTTGTCTCCGCCAAACATGCATTCTCGGGTATTTCGCTGAGTCTTGACGACGAATTTGCTTTGTCTGCGTTGTATAGCAGTGCGCGACTTGGAAGCTTGTTGAGCGACGGCATATCCCCGGAAATCGAGCAACTTAACCAGCACTTACAACAGTACGAAGTTAATTTCCGTTC
>CAZBYM010000171.1:0-8274 GCA_964495745.1 uncultured Chryseobacterium sp.
GTAATTGTGTAATTGTCGACAAAGTTGACTTCTTTGTCATTGATATCCATCCCAGGCAACTGATCAACTCCATTCTCGGTGTACTCAACAATTTCCGCATGAGTCGGACCGTATGACAAATTAATTGTGTGAACTTCTCCGAAAACAGAATAACTCTCACCGAGATTAAAATTTACTCCCGCCGCTGCGCAATAACCGATTGCAATTCCGCCATCGAACAAATATCTTTCGTAGTCATAATTTCCTGGTGATTCATAATCCTGTTCAATGGTGAATGATCCGTAACCAAATACCATTCCGAATCTCGCATAAGGATTTAATTTTTCCATTCCGCCCGATATCACAACAGAGGGTGAAAGCCGGAACATTCTGGAGTAATATTTCGTAGTGCTTGTTGAAGTTGAGGAAGAGTTGATGTATTCACTCACGGATGTTGTTTTTCCACCCAGAAGATAAGAAACTCCGAGGTCAGCACCCAAATATGGGTTAAACATGTAGCCAACATTCAATCCGGACGCGAATCCTTTTCCAAACGAAAGTTTTACGATTTCATAGGTTGTTGAAGAAACGTTATACGTGTAATTGTAATCGTCGACTGCATTACTGGTTCCGAATGCATATCCTGCATGAACATTCGCGTAGAAGTTTTGAGATTGAGCAACATTGAAAAAAAACAGGAATGAGGCAATACTCAAATTGCGAAAAAGAGGAATGGAGCGCATAATGTAGAGTAGTTTGGTTAGAGAAAAGTAAATGTAAGTCTATTACCACATTACAAGGAGGAAGTTTTGATAAGTTTCTGTTGCGACACAATTCCTTTCCAATCTGTGATCTGCAGAATGTAGATTCCTTCTGAGAATGTTGATGTGTTGATCTCAGAACTAATAGATTCGGAGTACATGACGATTTGGCCGAATGAATTGTAGATAACAATTGACGCAAGGTTTTCCGGATTTCCTATTCTAATCGAATTCGAAAATGGATTAGGAAAAAATTCAGGTCCTGATTCAGTATTCAAGTTGTTGATGGAAAGTAAACCGTTAAAACATTGTAAATAGTAAATAAGTGTTGAATCGCGGTAAATGGTTGTATCATGGAAACCACTGTGCGGGCCAACAGGATCCTGGAAGAAAACATCTACAATTGCTCCTTGATTTTGTAACCATGCTTGTGTATTGGTCATTCCTTGACATCCGGATTGATTAAATGCGGAATCAAGCGAACCACAATAGAGAGCCCAGCGTTTCCCAGCGAACACATTGCTGCCATAAACATTGTTGTTGATGTCGTAATAAAGAGGGTAGAGAGGATCGGCTCCGCCAGCGTTTGAGATTGTTGTACAGAAGTAATTATTACCACTTTGAATATCTTCAAAAATGATTGCATATGAGCGTGCTGATCCCCGACTGAATCCATGAAGCAACGCATTTCCGGAAGGATAGTTAATTCTTGACAGTGCAGTGTCCATATCATTGTAGATCACGGAATCGTTAAAGTAATCAAACGGTGCCAATGATGAATCTCCTCTGTACCATTGCAGCGCGATAATTCCACAACCGTGCTGCATAGCTGATTGATGCCAATTGAAGAACTCATGAAATGCAAATCCGCTTGAGCCGTGAAGTGTGACAATCAGAGGAGAAGAAGCGGGCGGTGGGCCAGCAGGAAACCATTGGATGTAGAATGAACTATCGTCGGGAGTTGCAATGATCTGCGCTCCTGCGTTAATTGCGTATTGAACGATTTGTGGATCTTGTGCGACAGCTTCGTTGTACAAAGCTTGTGCTACCGGAGGCAGCGACTGTGAATTCACAACACCTATTGTTGAGAATATAAGCAGATTCAGTAGAAATTTCTTCATTTACGAATATAGCGATTCAAGAAATGGATGAGAAAACAAAAAACTGCCATTCTTGAAAGTCGAATCATAAGCGTTGGAATAAATCGGCAACAAAAAGCCCGCCACATTCTCATGGGCGGGCTTCCAGTTTTAGCAGCATGTACAGCCTTCGCAAAGCGAACAGCAGCAGCACGCAATGGTTCCAGCTGCACCAGCAGCGAGAAGACCTATCATTAATTTAATCATTTGTCGAACAATTAAATGGTGAATTGTTTAGTGAATTAGAATTCCGAAATCAACTAAACAAGTTCGGGCGGTTGCCAGCAATCGGATTCGTAACCGGACAAAAGTTTATCGTCCAGATGAGGATGAATATTAACGACACTAATTTCCGGTGAATTGAAATTGAATTCCACTACGCGTTCAATAAAACAATTACATATGTTCATTGAAGAACATGTTCTGCATTCTGAATTTGCAGATTGCGTTTTACAGGCTGATTTACTCTCGTTATCAGAACATTCTTGATCGGAAGAGCATGTAGATTCCATTTTACAGACATCTTGCTTCACGCAACATGAAATTGTCTCTTCACTTGAACAAGCCGACTCGCAGATCAATGGTTGGGAGACCAAAAATCCTACATATGCTGCGAGAAGTGTAACAAGAATTCTCATTGAATAACAAACGTACATCAGAGCAATAAAATTTCAAAGCAGAAATACCTGGCTTTCGAACATTTAACACAATTTGCAATCTACTGTGGTTCGGTAGCTGGAGGCCCTTCGTTAGTAAGTTCACGCTCAAAAAATGTAAGTTGCTTCTGAGCAGGGTCGAGTTGAGCGCGGCAATAATAAACACGATCAACATAACGCTTAATGATGAGTTTCACCGTAGGTTTCGCAATTGCGTAGACAACAGAACCTTCTGCAAATTTATTATCCATATTATTTTTGGAATGGGTAAAGGAACTCAAAGACAGCACTGAGATTCCGCGGCGAGCAAAGCCGGTGTCATTCGTCATGTAAGGTACGTAGAAACAGTTGTACTTGTTAAAAAGCACTCAAGTATTGGAGCAAAAAGCTTCGCTTGCGCTACAAGTAGATGCCGGCAATCAAGAATGCCGAACATAGAAACGTAAGAATGATAAGCAGTGGAGTAACAAACTTGAACCAGGTCTTCAAACTCACATTTGTTAGCGCGAGCGATGGAAGAATCAAGCCGGTAGGTGAGACAAACGACATAAGTGCCATGCCGTAATTGTATGAATTAACAACTTCGCGTCCCGGAATATTCACGATGATGATCAATGCACCAATAATTGGCATAGTGAGTACCGCCATTCCAGAACTTGAACTGATAAAGAAGGAGAAGAACGCGTAGAAAACCATGAGAATAACAATAAAAAGTGCCGGAGGCATTCCATCAACAAGATCGGCAGTATAAAACAGAATTGAATCGCTAACGTGGCCCTCATTGAGCACTACCGTTACAGCGCGTGCGATCCCAACGATAAATGCTACAGACAACAAACTTTCTGCGCCTTTGATAAATTCGCGAATAAATATTTTCTCTTTGATTCGCATGATGATGGCAACGAGAATGGAAGAGCCGAGAAACAGAGCTGACATTTCCATTGTCCACCAATCCAGGAATACAACACCCGCAATCATTGCGATGAAAGTGGCGAGATAAATGAAGATTAAAAGTTAGGATCTTAACTCGAGTTGAGGCGGCGCACCGTCTTGTTTGATTTCCGTTTCGTAAGGAGGTTTGATAACACCATCAATTTTCAAAACCAATGATTCTGACGGATTCTTTTTCACTTTTGCAGCATAACGAAGAATGTACCAGATCAACACAATGTTTGAAACTCCAAACATGATGAGTCGTTCATACAATCCGTCCATCCAATTTATTCCTGCTGCATTTGATGCAATGATTGTTGAGAATGGATTAGAGAAACCTGCTATTCCGCCAAGCATTGTTCCACCGAAAATTACTGCAAGAGGCACGAGAAGATCGTATCCTGCTGCAAGAAACAAAGGAACGAGCAAAGGATAAAAGACAAGCGCTTCTTCTGCCATTCCGTAGGAAGCTGCAAAAAAGGAAAACATGATTGTAAGAATTACGATGAGCCATTTCTCTTTGCCTTTCATCGTGTGTGATAAACGCGTGATTCCTTTCACCATCGCACCAGTTTCATTGAAGACATACATGAAACCGCCAATGATGAGAATGAAAAGAATAATATCGATACTGTCAATGATTCCTTTTATTGGTGCCTGGAGTGTTTCAATGAATCCTTGCGGATTACTTTCCTGCTTGACGTAAGTTCCGGGAACTGAAACAGGTTTGCGGATTTCGCCATCAACAAATTTCTGAATCGGTATTCTGATTGATAAACTATCCAGTGTTTTTTGCGTTCCGGGAAGAACAATGTCTGAAGTTGGAGTTGTGAGAACAAAACTTTTCTCTCCGTCGAATTTTAGTTTGTTGTATTGTCCGGCAGGCAGCAACCATGTGCAGATTGCGGCGAGGATGATGACCAATACCAAGATTGTGATTGGAGTAGGGAAGGAACGTTTAGATAATGTCATAAATCGGATTGTGATTCTTACTTTCAGCGAGAGGAGTTATGAATGCAAATCTACAATTGATTCTATGAATATTTGACTATCCTTATTATTTGAGGTTAGCGCCAAATCCAAACGCAACAAAATATTCGCTTATCACTTTTCTGGAATAGTAGCCATACCAGTTAATTCCTGAATTAGTTTGCCCTTGCGCAATCACAATATTTGGATTACCAATTAGTATCGAATAACCAAACACGAGTTTCACGAACATAATTCGCTTCTTATCATAAAGCTGCAATCCCACATAGGGATTAAGATATTTGTGCTGCCCAAGAGTGATGCTTTCTGTTCCGTTTTCAGAGGGATACCAAGCACCAGCGGCAAATGTGAATGATGTTCCGGCAAAAGGGGCGAGCCGATGGTCTGCCAATGGAAATATGTTCACCCCTCCGGAAAATTTCACTCCTTCAGGCCATGCAAAACCAATACTCACTGTTCCTTGAAAAGTGCGACGAAGAAATGCCGGCCGATAAGCAGCTTCCATTCCAAAATATCCGACGGGTGAATTGCGACCGAATATCAAGGCGAATTCCAGTTTTGGAAATGAATTTGGTACAGACTTTTCCTGTGCCATTGTTGGAAATACAACAAACAAGGAAGCGAAGAGAAGTAGGACTGATTTTCTCATTTACTCCTTTGGCAAATTGACATTCATCCATTCTTCCTGCGATTTTGCCGTGACAATCGAAGGAACTTTATTTGCAATTTTTTCCTGAGCACGAACTATCGATTTTGTCACCATCGCGTGAGAAATGACTTCATCTTCTTTCATTCCCATTTTTTTCATCATTCCAATTATGTTCTCTGCGCCAAAACGTTGCATGAGTGGATCTTCAAGTGATGCGTAAAAACGGATAGATGGTTTATTCTCTCCACACATGTTTTCAATTTCATGAATAACTGTTTCCTCATATGAAAAATGCGGATGATGCTCTGCAAAAAGGAAAACGCAATTTGTTGAAATGCGACTTTTGGTTCGCATGGAGCCGAGGTGAGAAGTGTTGCTCAGATTATCCATTCGATAAATGGTTGAATTTGCATCGCTAAGCAAATCCTGAATTCGGTGTTGCGATTTTTCAAAATAGCAGCACAGGAAAACTGTCACATTTTCTGAATTAAGTTTTAGGAATTCTGCTATGCATGCAGCGTCTGCTGTAGAACGACCAATGTAGACCTGGTCGTCGAGTCTGGTGTGTTTTGCTTTTTTGAAGAATGAAAACATGAATGTTGCGAGTAATGAATGTCGGGTTACAATTCGTTAGTGGATCAGAATATGTCTGGACATTGTGGAAGTTTCTGTTTCAACTTCGAGAAAATACAATCCTGCACTGAATCCATTCAGATCCAATTGTCGGGTTGCTACATTATCTGTGGATTCACTCTGAGAGTAGTAGACAACTTTTCCATTTGAATCAATTATCTTCCATGTTAATGTTGAAGGTGCATATAATTCGATCTCTACATTGATTATTGGCTCACTTAATGAAACGGGATTTGGGTAAATCGACATATTGTTGCAGAAATTGTTTTCTGTAATGTTTACCGAAGTGGAAAGTTTCGCATGAAACATATCAAAAGCACTTGCATTGTTAATTGTAGTTGTGCCGAATACAAGCGTAGTTTGGTAAGTAGTGCCAGTCACATATATATCACCCATTGGATCAACGGCAATGGCATTTCCGTATCCACCGGGAACACCGATTCCCCACTGTGCGATCCCACTCATGTCAAATTTCACGACAAATATTCCTCCGCCTGTTAATGTGACTGTACCGAACGTGATTGGTGCACCATAAATTCCGGAAACATAAACGTTGCCTGCAACGTCAGCATCTATTGAATAGGCTATATCATTGTTGGCAGCTGCACCGGCGTTGAGTGACCATTGTGTATTTCCATTGGCGTCATATTTCACAAGAAACATTTCGCAATAAAAACTGCTTCCGGAATTCATTAGTGGCCCGGTTCCAAAATCTATGGATGTGCTGTATACCACTCCTGTCATGAAAATATTTCCCAGTTGATCAGTGGTTAAAGCATTCGGTTCATCGAGGTAAGTACCTCCAGCCGCTTTTGCCCAGAGGTTGTTGCCGCTTGTGCCGAATTTGGCAATAAAAATGTCTGTATAAGCACCACCGGCATACGATAACAAGGTTGTACCGATCGTGATTGTTGAACTTAAGAATGCTCCCGCTACAATTACATCTCCGGACGGATCAACAGTGACAGCATAACCACGATCATCGTTGGCATTTCCAGCGCTTGTTGCCCAGATGACATTTCCATTTGGATCGTATTTTGTGAGGAACATATCGTAATTCCCTGCGCTGATCAAATCGTAAGAGTCGAATTGAATTGTATCTGCAAGAAAAAAACCAGTGATTAAAATGTTGCCACTTACATCGGTGGCTACGGAGGTTGCCTTATCGTCATAATTGCCACCAGCGCTTTTGGCCCAAAGTTCGTTGCCGTAGGTATCATACTTCACTACGAATATATCACCGCCAACTCCATTGTTGTAAAGTGTAAAAGCACCAAACACGATGGAATCACTCTCAAAGTGCCCAACGATAATAACATTACCTGCCGTGTCTGTGGTAACTGAGAAGACATAATCAACACCGTTTCCTCCTGCACCGCGGGCCCAAATTGCGGTTCCAACGATGTCGTATTTGACCAGGAAAATGTCCATTGTATCAAGACTGGAATTATTCAGAGTGGTAGTTCCAAAAGTGATCGAACTGCTTTGAAATCCTCCCGCAGCATACGAATTACCGGAAGGGTCCACCGCAACGGAATAAGCTCCATCGTACAACGCACCACCGCCATTTTTCGCCCAGATCCATCCTGGAGTTTGAGAAAATGCTGACGTTGAAAGGAGAAACAAAACTGAAATGGCGTAAATGTTTTTCATATGTAGTGTTCTGATGAAGTGATATTAACTATTCCTCACTATGCTACTTCCTGTTCTGATAGTGGTGATGATTATTTTGTGCGTGCCAATGTAAAAGTCCATTGGGCATTCTCAATATTTGTAGCTGTTCCCACAATAGAATCTATTCCATGAAATTCACCTGTGTACGTTGCGTACTTGTCATTAGAATAAAACATCACTTTCTTCCCGCTTTGCTTCCATGTGTCATTGCCGTAGGTCTTGTCGTTGGGATGCGTACTTGTGTATATCCCATCTTTCAGGAAACTTATTGTGTATGAGATTTCGTAATCCGAATAGTTCCATTTCGTTCCGGTTAATTCATTTGCACTGGTTGTTGTGTTCTTTTGTCCAACACAACTTGTTAATACAAATGCAAGCGCAAACAAAATTCTGATTGTGGTAGTAGTAGTAGTCATAGGATTAATATTGGTTGTCTCTGTAAAAGTAACATATCCTATTATGTTACGCGTCAGGAGGAGGCTCTGACTTTGGTTTTCGTTTTGGAAGTTTGATTGATTTCAACAAAGCAAAATTCACACCTACTCGTAGGGAAATATCATGTCTTCCAGCTCCATAAGCAGATTCATTAATGATTGGAATTGCATAACAGTAACCAATTCCGCATTGGAGGAACGTCCAGGTTTTCAACAATTCCATTTCCGGTTTCAGATTCATTCCATCCTCTGAAGCGTAGTGAAAATATTCGGGCATAATAGCAAAAGTCGCTCTGGGCCATCGGGTTCTTCCGTAACTGGATTGAGGCAAAGCGGCATAACGAAACCCTATTGAATAGTTTCCATTCTGCAACCAATCGAATTTCACACCTGCCTGACTTTTTATTCTGTTGTACGAACTACGCT
>CAZBYM010000172.1:0-8263 GCA_964495745.1 uncultured Chryseobacterium sp.
GATTTTCTGCAAGAGAATATGATTGATGTTGGTGAAGGATCTTATCCCGTTTTCTTCGATTACGATTCGGATGGAGATAAAGATCTTCTCATTGGTAATAATGGATATTATTCGCCGAGCGGACAAGACACGTCAAAAATTGCATTGTACCGTAATGACGGAACTCCACTCAGCCCATCATTTACTTTTGTGAATAATGATTTCGCAGGAATTTATGCTGGCGGCTATGGCCTGTTCAATCTTGCTCCAACATTCGGAGATCTTGACGGCGATGGTGATAAAGACATGCTCATCGGTGATTACGATGGTCAACTTCATTTCTTTCGAAAAGATGTTGGTGGTCCGGAAAATTTTGTTCTGGCCGGAGCAAATTATCAGGGAATTGACATTGGAGAATTTGCGGCCCCACAACTCGTTGATGTAAATCGCGATGGCAAACTTGATTTGTTGATTGGGGAGCAAGATGGAAGAGTTCGATATTATGAGAATACAGGAACTTCAGCATCCCCGGTTTTCACAATGATCACTAACGCTTTCGGTGGAATTGATGTTCGCCAACCTGGATGGTACACAGGATACAGCACTCCTGTTCTGTTTGATGACAATGGCGTTTATTCAATTGTTGTTGGATCGGAACGTGGTTGGTTATATCGCTATGATAACATTGACGGCAATCTCGCAGGAAATTTCACTCTTTCAGATTCGCTGTATGTAAGTTGGCGCGAAGGTGGAATGTCTGCACCTGCAATTTCAGATCTAAATGGAGATGGATTGTATGATGTCGTTATCGGAAATTATACCGGTGGTGTTTCTTTTTTCATGGGAGATAATAATATGTCGACCTCGAATGGTTTACAATTCGACGACTCCCAAATCATGATTTATCCAAATCCTGCAGAAAATGTTTTGACCATCAAGACTGATTTTCTACCTGTAGGAAATACAACATATCAGCTTCTTGACCTGACGGGAAAAGTTGTTGTAAGTGGTGAAATCAGAAATCAGTTTACAATTGTTTCGTGTGAAAATGTTGCCTCCGGAATGTATATCTGTGCAATCACCACATCAGACGGAATGATCCTTCAAAGAAAAATTGTCATCAGTAGAAAATGAGAAAATTATTTTGTTTCGGTTTTGTAATGTTCCTTGGTGCCTCATTGGCGGGTCAATCTACACTTCAGTTTATCCGCAACGATTCAGTTCTTGTTGTTGGCAGTAATGATACTTTGTACAATCCCTGGGCAGGAGGCTTGAATTTCTGTCAGTACTCTCCAATCGATTTGGATCTTGACGGCACAGATGACTTGTTTGTTTTTGACAGAACAGGAAATCGGATTTCAACTTACATAAACCTTGGCACTGCAGGAGAAACAAAATATAAACATGCACCTCAATTCGTGAGTGCCTTTCCTGTGATTGATGGTTGGGCAATACTTCGCGATTACAATTGCGATGGCCTGGCCGATCTTTTTACCTATGGAGCAGGACCTTTCGGAGGAATTGATCTTTACAAAAATGTGTCTACGATTCAGAACGGATTGCAGTTCCAGTTGGAAGTTAATTTACTTAAAGCGAATGTAACTCCAAATTCCACGAACGTTTACGACGACATCAAAATTACTTCGGTAGATATTCCGGCGATTCGAGACATTGATAATGATAATGATCTTGATATATTAACTTTCAATATCGGCGGAACAACCGTTGAATGGTTTAGAAATCTCAGCCAGGAAAATTTTGGCGTCTGCGATTCATTGATCTTCCGTCTCGAAACAACATGTTGGGGAGAATTCACAGAGAATACTTTGAACTCCAGTATTACGTTGAACACGCCATGCGCGCCGCCACCTATTCGTCCTTCAGATAATGCTACAACACTTCGTGAAGTCAGACATGCTGGCTCATGTTTGGAATGCATAAGAACAGATGGAGACAACGATGCAGATCTTTTAGTTGGCGATCTTACCAATGATCGTGTGGTGTATTTGAGAAATGCCGGGACGCAGAGCGCTGCAATTATGGATCAGTTTGATGCGAATTATCCTTCGTACGATACCACGATGCAGATGAATATTTTTGCCTGCGCATTTCACTTGGACGTAAATAACGATGGCCTTAATGATGCAGTATTTTCTCCCAACGCATCCGCTACAGTTGAAAATTTCAATTCCAATTGGATGTATCTGAATGTTGGAACAAACGACTCTGCAATTTTTGAATTTCAACAGCGAAACTTTTTGCAAGATGGAATGATTGAAGTTGGTGAAGGAGCGGTGCCGCGATGGTTTGATTACGACAGCGATGGTGATCTCGATATGTTTATTGGTAATCAGGGTTATTATAGTCCATCTGGATTATACCCATCGAAAATTGCTTTGTATAGAAATGTCGGCAACTTTAGTGATCCTGAATTTTTGTTTGTCACAGATGATTTTGCATCGCTTTATGCGAACGCCTATAACATCATTTTCCCGATTCCGACATTTGGAGATCTCGATGGAGATGGTGACAAAGACATGCTCGTAGGCGACCAAATTGGACGATTACATTTCTTTAGAAAAGATGCAGGTCCGGCCGATAATTTTGTTTTGGCAGGAGCTTCCTATCAAGGAATTGATGTAGGCAACAACGCCGCACCTCAACTAATTGATATTGATCGCGACGGAAAACTTGACATTCTCATAGGCGAGCAGAGTGGAAATCTGAATTATTACAGAAATACCGGAACAGCCGCTGCGCCCGTATTCTCACTTGTATCAAATACTTTCGGAGGAGTAGACGTTCAGGAGCCAAGCTTTATTACCGGATTCAGTATTCCTTGCATGTGGGATAATAACGGGTCGTATGTGCTGATGGTTGGTTCGGAACGCGGATTCCTTTATCGTTATGAAAATATTGATGGAAATCTTGCAGGAAATTTTACACTGACAGATTCAACTTATGTAACCACATTCGAAGGTGCGAGAATTGCGCCATGGCTAGGATATCTTGATGGCGATACGTTAATTGATCTTGTGATTGGGAATTACTCGGGTGGAGTTGCGTTGTTTAACGGGGACATCTCCAGTGATATTGAAGCGATTTCTCAGGCAATGCGGCCCGTTGTATTCGCATTTCCGAATCCTGCCAACAATTCATTTCAATTAAGTGGATGGAGTGAAAATACCCGATTCCCGGTTACACTTTCGATGTTTGGAATTTCAGGAGAAATTGTACAAGTTGTTTCCATTGCGAACCGAGACCAAATGATTTCAACTGAAGGTCTTGCGGCGGGATATTACTTCGGAAGCTTAACTGATCAGGAAAACGTCATCTCTGCTTTCCGCATTATGCTTACAGAATGTGACCAGCGGTAATGATGAATTAGAATGGTGACGTATATTTGCAGATATTTTGACGATTGAAAACACGCTTCACATATTTCATTTCGGTTGTTGTACTCGTAGTTTTCACGTTGTACGCGATTCCACATGAACTTGTGCATGTCTTTTATGATCATGAAGACACAGAGCATCATGAGCACCATGATGGTGAGGGCACCGCACTTTCCAATGTTCACATCCACTGTGATTTTCTGACGTTATATGAAACTGAATTTCTTGCTCAAAATTCAATCGACCGGATTTCGTCTTTGGGGTTTTCATATTTTGAGCATCAGCTTTATGTAATTCATCCCGCAGAAACAGATACAGAATTCTCTGAATCACGCGGACCTCCATCTCTCTGAATAATAATTGAACGCAACCGGTTTTAGTTGTGTAAGTCACGTTCATAAAAGCACGTGCTGTTGATTATTTATTGATCAGAGAAAATCATGAAAAAATATTTGCTATTGACCTTGCTGGGCCTTTCCTATTGCGAAATGCTATGCTCGCAGAACAGCATCAGGGGAAAAATCAGAGATTCAGAAACACAGGAAGCTCTAGTAGGAGTTTCCATCTATCTCGCTGATCTGAAAACGGGGGCAACCACCGACACAAATGGATTGTTTGTTATTCGCAATGTACCGCGTGGCAGTTTTCTTGCCGAGATCAGAATGCTTGGTTATGCGTCTCTTGCAATAGAATTAACTGCCCGTCGTGACATTGACTGGACGGAAGATTCTCTCATTCAAATTAAGTTGCTTCGAACGCCAACGGAATATCATCCTGTAATCATCACGGGAGTTTCCGGTTCAACTGAACGTTTGCGTAATCCGGTTCCGACAACTTTGAATACACGTGAACACATGCTGAAGCATTCATCGTCAAACGCAATTTCTGCCATCGCAGAACTACCGGGCGTTTCTATGATCAGCACCGGAAATGCGATTTCAAAACCTGTAATCCGTGGGTTAGGCTACAACCGAGTTGTTGTATTGAGGAATAATATCCGTCAGGAAGGACAACAATGGGGCGACGAACACGGAATTGAAATTGACGAGTTTGAAATTGATCGTGTCGAAATAATTAAGGGTCCCGGAAGTATTATGTACGGCTCAGATGCAATGGCAGGTGTCATCAATTTCATCACTCCCCCATCTGTTCCAGAAGGAAAAATAGTCGCAGAATTTAGTTCAGGATTTCAGTCGAATGGAAATCTATTTGGCAGTTCATTCATGAACCAGGGCAATCTAAATGGTACAAGTTGGCAATGTCGATTCAGTCAAAAGATTGCAGGAAATTATTCGACACCGCTTGATGGATATGTCGCCAACACTGGATTTTACGAACTCAATGCAAGCGGATATGTTGGACTAAATCGTAAGTGGGGCTATTCACAAATTAGTTTCAGCACGTTCAACCAGAAATTAGGATTACCAGAAGGCGAACGTGATTCGCTAGGAAATTTTTTGATCCCGTTTGCGTTAAATGATAGCACCATAGATTTTCGATCATTTACAAGTACGCAACTTCAAGGATTTGACAATAGTCTTGGCACGCCGCGTCAATCGATCAACCATCATCGCATTGTACTTTCCAACAATTTGTTTTTCGGAAAGTCGCAACTGAAGTTTGATTTAGGATTTCAACAAAACAACAGATTTGAATTTGGCAATGTACTCGCACCAAGTGAAGCCGAGATTGCCATGCAGCTCAATACACTTACACTGAACTCTGTTTACTTTTTTCCAGAAAAAAATGGAGGTCAAGTCACTACTGGACTCAATGTTCAACATCAAACAAACGAAAATTCAGGGCTTGAATTTATTATCCCGAATTACACTACTAGTGATTTCGGCGCCTACATTTTTGCTCGAAAATATACTGGATCGTGGTTTGTAAGCGCAGGGTTACGTGGAGATTTTCGCAGTCTACAATCACAATCCTTGTACCTCGATTCAAATGGAACAGCAGTTGACAGCAGCGCTTTTACAATTACCAAGTTCGACGAGTTTGGCAAACATTTTATTTCGATAACAGGTGCGGCAGGTGTTTCCTACTCTACACCTAGCACAGTTTTTCGTTTGAATATTTCACGCGGATTTCGATCTCCGAACATTTCAGAACTCTCTTCCAATGGAAAACATGAAGGAACATTCCGGTACGAAATCGGTAACAAAGAATTGATACCAGAGACCAGCTTACAAGTTGATGTTGGTATAACGTTCACATCCGGGCATTTCAATGTGGAACTAAGTGGCTTTTACAATACCATCAACAATTTTATTTATCTATCGAAGATCTCATCCGTGTTTGGAGGCGACTCAATTGCAGACCCAACAGATCCTGCACCAACATATACTTTTAGACAAGGACAGGCGGCTTTGATTGGTGGAGAATTATTCACCGACCTTCATCCACATCCATTGGATTGGTTGCATTTTGAGAATTCACTCTCGTTTGTGCAAGGGCAGCTTATGGGACAACCAGATTCAATGAAAAATCTGCCGCTCATTCCACCTCTTAAGTACCAGTCTGAACTAAACGCCCACGCAGAAAAACAAATTGGTCCATTTACAAACACCTATGCAAGCGTTTCAATCGCACATTACTTTTCTCAAAACAATTTCTATTCAGCTTTTGGTACTGAAACAATGACACAAGGTTATACGCTCATGGAAGCAGGAACTGGCGCCGATGTAGTTAACAAAAAAGGTAATGTGCTGATGAGAATATTTTTCAGCGTCAACAATTTGCTCAATACGAAATATCAATCGCATTTGAGCCGACTCAAATATGCACCTGTGAATCCACTTAATGGCAAACAGGGGATTTACGGACAAGGTCGGAACTTTAGTTTACGTATAATCTTTCCTTTGAACTGGCGGAAATAGAAAAGAAAGTGAAGAGATCAAGGCATTCTATCAGAACAATAATTCTTTCGCAATGCCAATCTTCACATTCACACAATTGTAACGTAACTTTACTGAAGACGAAATAATTGTGAAACGTAAGACATTATTCTTCTTCCTATTTTTTGCCAGCCTTAGTGCAATTTATTCTGGTTGCAGAAAAGATGCACCTGCAATAGATCTGGAAGCAGGAAATTATCCAGATGAAATTGGACAAATCATTCTTTCAAATTGTGCGCTTTCAGGTTGTCACAATACTGCGAGTGCGAATGCCGCTGCCGGACTTGATCTCTCCACGTGGTCGACAATGATGAAAGGTGATCGCAACGGCGCTGTTGTCATTCCCTACTCGCATGACAATAGCACGTTGTTTATGTACTGCAATACTTTTACAGATCTTGGCCTTACTCTGGAACCAACCATGCCGTACAACGACGAACCGTTAACGCGTCAACAAATTCTTACTCTTCGCGAATGGATTAATGCAGGTGCACCTTCCCGAAACGGTGCGATAGCTTTTTCTTCAAATCCTCAACGCAAAAAATATTATGTGACCAATCAAGGCTGTGATGTTGTTACAGTGATTGACCAGGAAACCGGAATTCCAATGCGTTACATTCATGTCGGAACAGACTTTGCGATTGAATCACCACACTCCATTCGACTTTCTCCCGATGGACAATATTGGTATGTGTGCTTTTCGAGCGGAAGATATCTTGAAAAATTCCGGACATCTGATGACGCTTTTGTCGGAAGAATTTTATTAGGTCCAAACGCATCGGCCGCTTTCGGAAGCTGGAATACTTTTGCAATCACACCCGATTCGCGCCACGCATTTGTCATTGACTGGAGTACTACCGGAAGAATTGCCTGGGTTGATCTTCAAACGATGCAATGCAGTTTAGTTTATCAAAGCAGTGCGTTCATTCAAACACACGGTTCTCTTGTTTCTGCAGATGGAAATTCCTTATTTGTAACAACTACGTCAGGCAACTTCGTTTACAAATTTGATGTTAGTGATCCCACATCACCTTCGTGGGATGAAATAATAATTGATGGAGTAAGTACTTTTCCATCGAATGTAAGCTCAGAAAATCCGCATGAGATTGCACTCTCTCCCGATGGAACAAAATATTTTGTCACTTGTGCAGGAACAAATTTGGTACGTGTGCTCGATGCTGCTACAGATGCGCTGATTGCTTCAATTCCCGTTGGCGTCTATCCACAAGAAATGGCATTCTCGAGTTCAAGTCCCTACTTGTATGTGACGTGCATGGAAGACACTGCAACATATCCCGGAAAACGTGGATCGGTTTCTATTATTAATTGGCAGACCAATTCATTTGTTGGTTCGGTTTATTCAGGCCATCAACCACATGGAATCGCCGTGGATGATGATAAGCAACTTGTATTTGTTGCCAATCGAAATGCGGTTCCGGGAGGACCAGCGCCGCACCATGCAAGTTTGTGCAGCGGAAGAAATGGTTATGTTACTTACATCGATATGGCTACTCAGTCAATTATTCCTTCAAGAAATCTTGAGCTTAGTGTTGATCCATATGGATGCTTGATGCGACCATGATGGAGACGAAAGACAAAGGATTGATTTTATTCGACGGCGTTTGCAACTTCTGCAATTCCAGTGTGAATTTTATCATTCGAAAAGACAAGCAAGATAATTTTCGGTTTCTGGCTCTGCAAAGTGAACGCGGACAGAAAATTGTCAAGCAATACAATCTTGATCCGGAAAATTTGCAGACTGTTATTCTCTTGCAGAATGGGAAAATATATACGCGTTCGACAGCTGCGTTGCGCGTTGCGAAACAACTGAGTGGTGGCTGGAAATTGTTTTATGGATTTGTAATTGTACCGCCCGTAATTCGAGACTTCTTCTACAATATTATTTCCAAGAATCGGTACAAATGGTGGGGCCAACGAGATTCCTGCATGGTGCCGGGTCCAGAAGTGAGAAAGAAATTTCTTTGATCT
>CAZBYM010000173.1:0-8260 GCA_964495745.1 uncultured Chryseobacterium sp.
CATATGTTGAAACTACGGCGTTGTCCGTTCCGGTATTTCTGTAATAAAATGAACTTGTTTTGTTTTCTGAAGATCCTGGCGCCGCTGTAGAAAAAAGCACATCGCGAATACCATCGTTGTTCACGTCGATGTGCGCAGGACAAACAAAAATAAAGGCGTCCATTGCAACAGAATTAGAAGGATACATTGCATCGTACGTATCTACAATTCCTGAATCTGAAGTTCCTGCGTTGTGCAGATATGCGACGTATTGACTTCCAACATCACCAATCAGTAAATCCGGATCACCATCACCATCTGCGTTGATGCACTCAATACAAGAACCAGTATGCAAAAACCGCTGATTATCTGAAGGTTCTTCCGGAGCAATCGGAACAGGCAGACAACTTGAATTAAGATTCAGTCCGGCATTCGAGGCATTTTCCGAGAACACGCCCCAACAATTCGTTACAACTTCGTAGCGGATTGAGTCGCAAACGCCGTACGTTTCCATACTCATGTTCTTATGATATTCTACTTGCGATCCGCCATTACTGAATGTGAGAATATCAAGATCATTATCACCATCTACATCACGAATAGCAGGTAAATCAATCTGACTCACATAAAGATTCCCCATGAAGTTGCTGCTGTTCGGCGAGCGATTCGTATACACCAGAAATTTTACCAGTTGAAATTGAATTCCTGTCGTAACCGTTGAGATGTTCTTGTAAATGGAAAACCCAGCGACCGAACAAGTGAAAATATCTTCTTTCCCATCGCAGTTGTAATCACGAAGCAACGCCCAATCATGCATTACAGGAAAATTGTAAACGAATTGTGGCGCTAAAGTGTAGGAAACTTGGTTTGGAGTACCACTATTCAGATAAGTCGTGATTTTATTCCCCGAACGATCAAACACGAAAAGATCTTTGGTTCCGTCCTGATCGAGATCAATCTGTGAATACTGAAGAAAGTTCATTCCGCCAGCCCAAGCCATGGAAAGTGGCTGCGAAGCGACCAAAACCGGCACTGTATCCGTTCTGGCAAATCCCATAGCAGTCTGACAGCTAACAGATCCGCCCAGAAATGTTAAAAAGACAATGAATACAAGTTGGAAACGCGACGAACTCATTTTGCCTGTTTTATTCGGTTGCCGGGAGACAAAGATACCTTAAAATCAAGGCCTTTCGTGTGTTTATACGTCGATTGATAGTTAAGGTTTTTCTTATATATTTGCAGCCTCATTTTGGGAAGGTGACGCCGATTGGGTGCAATTCTCAGGAGATACTACATATTACTATGCAAAACATTAAAGGAGCAATTCGGATTTTCGCCATACTCATGGCGTTAGCCTGTGTGTACTATTTGTCGTTTACGTTTGTAACGCGAAGCTGGGACAAGAAAGCGGATAAGTACGCGAATGAATACGTTGCACAACAGAGTGTAAAAGACTCAATAAACGTTCGTGCGAAAGGCGATCCGCAATTAGCGAAGGACCTTTTACAAGCAATGAAAGATGAGCGCAAGCATTTCTTTCTCTACGATTCGTTAGCAGGTAAAAAGATTTATTTAGGACTTTATACGTACTCCGATTGTAAGGATCAGGAGTTAAGTCTTGGTCTCGATTTGCAAGGTGGTATGAACGTGACGATGGAGGTTTCTACTCCTGATATCATTCGTGCACTGGCAAATTACTCTGACGCTCCTGATTTCAATCAGGCGATGGAGAAAGCAATCAAAGCACAGGAAACTTCTACCGATGATTTTATCACTTTGTTTGTTCGCTCATACAAAGAAGTGAATCCAACCGGCCGACTTTCTTCGTTGTTCGCGGGTCAATTAAAAGAACAGAATATCACATTCAATTCAACAGACGAGCAGGTTGAAGTTGCGCTTCGTCAGGAAGCTGATGATGCTGTTGAACGCGCGAAACTCGTAATCGAAACGCGTATTAACGAATTCGGTGTTGCCCAACCAAACATTCAACACTTGAAGTCAACTAACCGTATTATGGTTGAGTTGCCTGGTGTAAAAGACGAAGCTCGTGTTTCTAAAATTCTTCAGTCTTCAGCAAATCTTGAATTCTGGCAAACTTTTGAAGCTTCAGAAGTAATGCAATCAATTGTTGATGCGAACGAGCGTCTGAAAGTTGTTCTCGGTATTAAGAAAGATACAGTTCGTGTTGACTCTTCTTTGTATGCGCCGAATTACGTTGATGTAAAATCAAAAGATGATTCTGCGAAAGCTCAGGCTTCTGCGAAAATACTTCTTGATAGCGCAATTGCTTCGTTAGATAGTATTGCTAAGTCAGACACAACTGGACGTGCAACGGAGCGTCAGCCTTTAATGGAGAAATTCATTACAGCTAACGTAGATAATCAAGGTGCAATTGGACCAGGACCAAGAACGTATGCAGCTTTAGTAAAAGATACTGCAGCTGTAACTGCGATGTTCAAGCGTCCTGAAGTTGTTTCCATGCTTCCAGCGGATTTACACCTCGTTTGGACAGCAGAAGTTGAGACAACAGATAAAGGAGCGCCATTTGTTTGGTTGCTTGCTTTGAAGGAAGATCGTCGTGGAGGACCGGTTCTCGAAGGAGATGTAGTTACAGACGCTCGTAAGAGTTTCAACCAAATGAGTGGTTCTGCAAGCCCTGAGATTTCTATGTCAATGAACGCACAGGGTTCTAAAGATTGGGCGCGAATCACAAAAGAGAATATCGGAAGATCAATTGCAATTGTTCTTGATGATAACGTTTACTCTTATCCAACTGTAAACGATGAAATTACTGGTGGTCAATCGAACATCTCCGGTAATTTCACCAACCGTGAAGCAGATGATCTTGTGAAGCTTTTGAATACCGGTAAACTTCCGGCAAAATGTAATATCGTAGAGAAAACAGTTGTAGGACCTGAACTTGGTCAGGAAGCTGTACAGGCCGGATTACTTTCGTTTATCGTTGCGCTGATCGTCGTACTTATATATATGGCGTTCTATTACAGCAAAGCCGGACTTGTTGCCGATTTCGCTTTGTTCATCAACGTATTCTTTATCCTCGGTGTGCTTTCATCGCTTGGTGCTGTACTTACACTTCCTGGAATCGCTGGTGTTGTACTTACCATCGCACTTTCTGTAGATGCGAACATCCTGATCTTTGAACGTGTACGTGAAGAATTGCGTGAAGGAAAGAATATCAATAACGCGATTGCTGACGGTTACAAACATGCCATGTCTTCGATTCTTGACTCGAACTTGACTACACTGATTCTTGGTATCATCCTGTATTCGTTTGGTACCGGCCCGGTTCAAGGTTTCGCTACAACGTTGATCATTGGTATCATCAGCTCGATGTTCTGCGCGATTTTTATCACACGTTTGGTATTCGACTGGATGTTGAAGAAAGAACAGAAGATTGCTTTCTCTATTCCTGCTACAGAAAACATCCTGCGCGACAAGAAGTTCAAGTTTGTAGAAAAGCGCAAATATTTCTACATGTTCTCTGCAGCAATTATCCTTCTTGGAACAGTATTCTACTTCAAGAATGATGGCTTCACATTAGGTGTCGATTTCAGCGGTGGACGTACTTATACTATCCGTTTCAATGAAGCTGTCGATCGTGAAGCGGTTCGCTCAGAACTTGGAAAATCATTCGGAATTGCCCCAGTTGTAAAAACTTCAGGAGGCGAAGAGCAGTTGAAAATCACGACGAACTATCGCTCTATTGAAGTTTCTGCGGAGGCTGACGAAGATGTTCTCAAGCGATTGAATGCTGGTGTTAAAGCTGCGGCTGGATCTACACCATATGAAATCATGAGTTCGATCAAAGTAGGTCCGACAATTGCGAATGAAGTTCTCGCAAAATCCTTCATCGTAATTATTGTTTCATGTGTGCTCATGTTCTTGTACATCCTCTTCCGGTTCCGCAAATGGCAGTTCGGTCTTGGTGCCGTGGCCGCGTTGGAGCATGACGTATTAATCGTATTCTCGTTCTACGCGATATTCGATGGAATTCTTCCTTTCCCGCTTGAACTTGATCAGCACTTCGTGGCTGCGATTCTAACGGTTATGGGTTATTCCATGACAGATACGGTCGTTGTATTCGATAGAATTCGTGAGTTCCTTGCCGGCAAAACGAAGGAATCTGGAGACAACACTGCAACGATTAATTACGCATTGAACAGTACATTGTCTCGTACAATCAATACCTCGATGATCACGTTCTTCGTACTCCTTGCGATCTTTATTTTCGGTGGAGAAACCATTCGTGGATTCTCTTTCGCACTCTTGATCGGTATCGTAATCGGAACGTATTCATCATTGTGTATCGCTACTCCAATTGTTGTTGACTTCGATAAGAAGAACAAAGCAACTGCATAGTATCAGAGATATTTATCATCAAAAGCGGTCTCGTCCTTAAAATGACGGGACCGCTTTTATTTAGCACCCCTGATAAATACCTAACTTTGCTGTTCAATAATTAGCATGACAATTCACCCGCTGTTTCTGAACCTGGGCTCAGGCGAGATATTTCTCATCGTCATGTTTATTATTATGTTTTTCGGAGCCGACAAACTTCCGGAAATGGTGCGCACGTTTGGAAGAGGAATGAAGGAAATGAAAAATGCCACCGGAGAACTTCAACGGGAAATTCAGAATAGCGCTACTGAGATTCAGAGAGAAATGAATACGCAGGGCCAGGTTGATGAATTAAAGGATGTTGCGAATGATCTCCATAGCCGAATTGTAGAAGGTGTAGACTCTAAAGAAATCGCGGAAGTTGAACCCGAAATCGCGGAAGAACAACCTGAAAATCCGCTAAAACCGGACGAATCCATCAAGCGGTAGTCCAAAAAATAGTGCAGGAGCCGGTTTTGGACCGGTTTTTTTGTGCCCGAATGTCAAAAAACTATCAAATATTAAGACCGACTGCCATTTTTTAGGGGGTGTGGATAAAAATAGTTGGATTATTTTGGAATGACCCCCTAGTTTTCGGGTACATTTGCCACGAAAACATAAAAACTCAGCCATGTCACGTATCCGTTTCAAAGCAATTGAAGATTCCATGAATCGCCAACCGATTCATGTCCCGACTCCCGCAGGTGGAGTAACAGCCTATTTTGGTGAGAATGTTTTTGGCCTTGATGCCATGCGCCAGTTTCTTTCAGAGCATGCTTACAGCAGTGTTAAGGATGCGATGGAAAAAGGTGGACGCATCGATCGGAAAATGGCCGAAGAAGTTGCCGCCGGAATGAAAGCATGGGCAGTAACAAAAGGTGCCGGTCATTACACGCATTGGTTTCAACCACTAACCGGAGCAACTGCGGAAAAGCACGATGCATTTTTTGAACCTGTAGAAGGCGGAAGAGCAATCGAACGTTTCGGGGGAAGTCAGCTTGTTCAGCAAGAGCCTGACGCTTCCAGTTTTCCAAGCGGAGGAATTCGTAACACTTTCGAAGCGCGTGGTTACACAGCTTGGGATCCGTCTTCACCGGCATTTGTAATAGGAGACACACTTTGCATTCCAACAATTTTCGTTTCGTACACAGGTGAAGCTCTCGATTTTAAAACTCCGTTGATGAAAGCGCTCAGTGCGCTTGATAAAGCAGCTGTTGATGTGTGTCAGTATTTCGACAAGAACGTAACGAAAGTTATTGCAACACTTGGATGGGAACAGGAATATTTTCTTGTTGATGAATCTTTATTTAATGCACGTCCTGACCTTTCTATTACCGGTCGTTCTTTATTCGGCGCAGCACCTGCAAAAGGTCAGCAATTGGAAGATCACTACTTCGGTTCCATTCCTGATCGTGTAACTGCGTTCATGCGCGAGTTGGAAATTGAATCGCACAAACTTGGAATTCCAATCAAGACGCGTCACAATGAAGTTGCTCCAAATCAATTCGAGTGCGCTCCTGTGTATGAAGAAATAAATATCGCCGTTGACCACAATCAATTGTTGATGGATCTCATGCACAAAATCGGACGTCGACATAATTTTCGCGTGTTGCTTCATGAGAAACCATTTGCCGGTGTCAACGGTTCAGGTAAACACAACAACTGGTCGCTTGCAACGAATACCGGTAAAAATCTTTTGTCGCCAGGGAAAACGCCGAAAACAAATCTTCAGTTTTTGACGTTCTTCATCAATACAGTAAAAGCTTTCCATGATAATGCAGATTTGCTTCGAGCAACAATTGCTTCAGCGGGTAACGATCATCGTCTTGGAGCGAATGAAGCTCCGCCCGCAATCATGTCCGTATTTCTTGGTTCGCAATTATCAGATGTTCTCGATGAATTAGAGAAGCGCGTGATGGGCGGGAAGATGACAACTGAAGAAAAGACAGCATTGAAATTGAACATTGGAAAAATTCCTGATATTCTCCTCGACAATACGGACCGTAACAGAACTTCTCCGTTCGCGTTCACCGGAAATAAATTTGAATTCCGTGCTGTAGGTTCTTCTGCGAATTGCGCAGGAGCAATGACAGTGTTGAATACGATTGTGACCGATCAGCTTCTTCAGTTTACAAAAGATGTGGACGCGCAAGTTGCTGTTGGCAAAGAGAAAGACGAAGCCATCTTCCAGATTCTTGGCAATTACGTAACAGCTTCTAAGAAAATTCGCTTCGAAGGAAATGGATACGGAGAAGAGTGGGTGAAGGAAGCGAAGAAACGCGGATTAAATAATTTCAAGACTACTCCTGAAGCTTTGGAAGCTTGGCATGACAAGAAATTTATTCGCCTTTTCGAAAAGCACAATGTTCTTTCTGAACGTGAGCAACATGCGCGTTATGAAATCTATCTTGAAATGTACGTGAAGAAAATTCAGATCGAATCGCGCGTGCTTGGAGATCTTGCGGTGAACAACATTATTCCTGTTGCATTGCAGTATCAGAACGTTCTTATCAGCAATGTTCGTGGACTGAAGGAAGTTCTTGGTGCTAATGAGTACAAGAAGGCCGGTTCCATTCAATTGGAAATGATCGAGGAAATTTCGGAACACGTTCGTGGAATAAAAATTGGCGTTGACGAAATGATCGAAGAGCGCAAAAAAGCAAACAACATCGAAGACTGGCAGAAGAAAGCCTACGCGTACTGCGATAAAGTAAAACCGTATTTCGATTCTATCCGCGAGCACATCGACAAACTGGAAATGATTGTGGCTGATGAGGCGTGGCCTTTCCCGAAGTACAGGGAGATATTGTTTACGAAATAATTTCGAGAGCCCTGATGAAAAGTCGGGGCTTTTTTTGTAGATTAGTATTGAGTTAACGCCAAGGCAATTGAGAAAACAACTTATTGTTATTGCGGTTCTGATATCCGCCTCAGTTTTTGGACAACGCGATTCTTTGGTACTTAGGCATGGTGTTGCTTTCGGTTTCAATCGGTTTCCCGCCTTCTATTTTTCTCCGGTCAACAGCGATCTCAATCGAGTTTATTTCGGTTATCATGCCGGCTACTTTCTCGAATTGAAAAACATCACGTTGCGTGGTGGAGTTAGTTTCAACGCTTGGGGAAATCGCGAATCGCAGTATTCAAGGTACAATCAAATAGGACTGGAAATCGGCGTTGAAAAGCAATTGCTAAGGCTAGACAGAACTTGGCAGCTAAATCTTGGCGTAAATTTTTATGGAGGTGAGTTGTGGAACTACAAACCATATTATCAAAAAGATCGCCAGTGGTTGATGCTAGGACCCAACGTCCTTGTAGGAAGAGAAGTCGGATCGCAATGGGTCATCATTACCGAGACATCAATCGGCTGGGGTTACGACATGTATACGGTTAATGGAAAATGGACCGCATATAATAATGAGTTACAACTGTACTTCTGGAGGTTCTTGAGTTTGGGCGCACGTTATTCTTTCTAGTATTTGGGTTTTGGTTTGTATGTCTGTTAATATACTCTGCGTTTTTCTTTGCGCTTTTGCGTCGGAGCTTGTCTTGAGCCTGTCGAAAGACGGCAATTCTTTTTTCACCAAAAAGTGTGAGAAAATAATTTCGCCTCAAATTTTCTGTATCTAATTATTTCCGTCCTGTTATACTAACAGTCCGCCCGGTTATGGTCGGACAGGCAAACAAAGTAACACAGGGCCCTGTGTTCGTTAATCTTCGGGAGAATTCCCGCAACAATTAAAAACGAACACATATGAAACGCTTACTGATCTTATTTCTTGTCGTCGTTGTTCCGTTTGGAATAATGTCGTTTAACGTTCCTCTTCGCGATGCAGATCACGAACGCGAGAACGGAAACTATCACGCTGCAATTGCGCAGTACCAA
>CAZBYM010000174.1:0-8254 GCA_964495745.1 uncultured Chryseobacterium sp.
AGGTCGTAACCTTTCCATGGGACAAGGAAGTGGCGCTCGTACATCAACAAGCGACCGGTGTGGGATATCATCAGCAGTACAATGCCGGAGACAATTGTTCTGGCAGTTACCGCAATTTTGTTCGCATCCATTGTTGGAATATTTTTCGGAATTCTAACCGCGCTTTACAAAAACTCATGGTTCGATAAATCCGTAAGCGTATTCTCTACTTTAGGAATGGCCGGGCCTTCATTCTTTTTCGCCTTGATCATTGCCTGGCTATTTGGTTTTCTCTGGCGCGACTTTACCGGATTAAAAAATATTGGAAGTCTTTACTCGATTGATGTTTACACAGGCGAACAATATCTTGATCTGAAAAACCTGATTCTTCCTGCGTTCACTTTAGGAATTCGTCCGCTCGCTTTGATAATTCAATTGACAAGAAGTTCAATGCTGGAAGTTCTTTCATTCGATTACGTAAGAACAGCTCGTGCCAAAGGATTAAGTCAGTTCAAAGTAATTGCAAAGCATGCTTTGAAGAATGCGCTCAATCCCGTTATCACTGCAATTTCGGGTTGGTTTGCAGGACTCATGGCTGGTGCTGCGTTTGTTGAATCGGTTTTCGATTGGAAGGGAATCGGAAACGCCGTTGTGGATGCGCTCTTCAATTACGATTTACCAGTTGTAATGGGTTGTACTTTGGTATTCGCTACATTCTTCGTACTGATAAATATCATAGTCGACATTGTCTATGCGATACTTGATCCTCGGGTTCGTTTACAGTAACTTCGCTCTGTGATGCGTAGAAAAATCATTGCCGGTAATTGGAAGATGAATAAGAATGCGACTGAAGCTTCTGCTTTAGCGCAAGAATTAGCTGTGCAGATTCGCATGGCTCCTCATGAAAAACTTGATACGATAATTGCACCTGCATTCCCATTTCTTCTTCAGTGTGCCAGAAATGTAAATGGTGTTCCTGGTCTTTCAGTTGCAGCACAAAATTGCCATTGGGCAACTAACGGTGCTTACACAGGTGAAGTTTCTGCAGCAATGATCGCAACAACCGGCGCTAAGTATGTAATCATCGGTCATTCTGAACGACGTGTGCAGTATGCAGAATCCAATGCTACGCTTTTGAATAAAATACGAGCCGTTCTTTCAGAAGGCCTTACTCCTATTTTTTGTGTTGGAGAATCACTTGACGAAAGAAACAATCACAAACAAGCTGTGGTAGTTGGAGAACAACTGGAAACCACGATTTGTCAATTGAGTTATAAGCAGGAAGAAAAAATTATTATTGCATACGAGCCTGTTTGGGCGATTGGTACCGGAATGACTGCAACTCCACAGCAGATTCAGGAAATGCATTGTGTAATCCGGAATCTCATTTCCAATAAGTTTGGTCACGCGCACGGTGAAACAATTTCTATTCTTTATGGAGGAAGCTGTACGCCCGCCAATGCAGCCAGTATTTTCGCTTGTTCTGACGTAGATGGCGCTTTGATTGGAGGTGCTTCTCTAAAAAGCAATGATTTCATGGCAATTCGCAGTTCAATGGTCGAAATCCTATCTCCAAGTTTCAATCCACGCTAAAAAAGCGAGTTCAAGTACTGTGGCATGAGATGTGCATTATTACCCTAAACTCTGGTTTTATGAAAAGGTTAGTTCTGGCTTTTATATTTGCTGCAAGCACCGTTTCTGCTTCCGCGCAACTCAATGAAGTTTGTTACAATGACACTTCCCTAATGGAGCAAGAGATCACTCGTATTGGAAGCGAAGCTTGGTTGCTCAAGGCTGCTTACCAAAAGGGCGACTGGAATATTTATTATGACTTCGCATTAACAAAACTGAAAGCTGAACTTCATTATACAGACAAAGGAGTAAAGACCGGAATCTGGAAAGAGTTTTTTCAGAGTGGGAAACTAAAATCGGAATGGGATTACAACACTCCTCTTGTTGGTCATTTTCCTCCTGGAAAAGAATTTTACGAGGATGGAAAATTGAAAAAAGAGCGGACACAAACTGCGGATACTTTGGTAGAGTATCAATACTTTCCAAACGGAAATCCAAGCGTGCACTACAAGTGGAATAAAAGCGCGTCTTTGCTTCTTGAAAAAAGATGGTGTGAAAACGGTCAGGTAACAGTGGCCTACAATCCATCTGCCGCAACACCTTTACCTGTGACGAAGTATCATTGCAATGGAAAAATCCAGGCGGAGTACAGTTGGTGGATGTTTGGATACACTGGCGCTTATAAAGAGTACCATTCCAATGGAAAGGTTTCTGTCTCCGGACAATTTACTGAGAAACCACCTGCAGTATCTGTTTTCATGGCTCGTAAAACCGGAACATGGACTTTCTATGATGAGAAAGGAAAAGTTACAAAAACAGAACAGTGGGATAATGGGCGGCTTGTGAATACGACTAAGTAACTTAGTCCATGAAAGCATCGGGGATAATTCAGCATTACCCCTTCACGCATTATTCCAAAAAAACATCGGTATCCGGGAAATTGTTGGCATCATAGGAACAAAATTATTCAGATCCCAACCAAATACTCTGATTCTTCTACTTAATAACGTTGGGAATCTGATCTTTCCCGGCAAAAAAATCTACCCAGGCATTTTTTGCATTGTCCCACGTATACACTGCGTTCTTTCCGGTTTGGGTATCATAAACCATTGCGCGAAAGTAGTGCGCGTTATTTGAAAGTTCAATTTCCGAAAACTCCACGCGGTATTTTCCATTGTCCGCCGCGCCTTCAACAACAATATCAGTTGGTTTTACCGGTGCCGCATTAGCAGTTTGAACTGAACGAATCAGAAATGCAAGAGCAAAAATGATGGCTGCCACGCCAATCGAATTGAGAAAAAATTTGTTATTCATAGTTTGTGTTTTTGGTTTAGAATTCACCTAAAGTAATAGAAAAAATAAAGATCTGGTCAATCTCATACAACGTATTTCGCTCCGAATGCGGACTTTCAAGAATGAAATAGACCACGTTCGAAAAAAGAACAATCCACAAAAGGATGGTGTGAAGACAAGGAAGTAATATTGGTCAGTACCAAAGTTAATTTTTGTCACGCATGATAAGTGCCTGAAATTGTTATGGTTTTTCATACTTTTAAAGCATGAAAACTATCCTGCTCTTATCAATCATTCTGGTTTCCTTTTTTCCAAATTCACTTTCCGCACAAGACCAACCTACCGACACTGCCAAATCTGAGCAGTTGTATGTAATTACAAAACTCGATGGAACAGAGTATATCGGAAAAATTATCAGCGATGATGGCCGCGAAGTGTTGATTGAAACCGAAGCACTTGGAAAAATTTTTATTCCCAAGTCGGACATCAAAAGCATGGTTAAAGTGAAGGATAAAAAAGATATCGCTTATGGCGAATATCAGGGCGGAGAAAGTCCATTTACAACGCGATATTGTTTTACAACTAATGCCTTGCCGATAAAGAAAGGTGCAAATTATGCATTGGTCAATTTGTATGGTCCTGAAATTCACTTTGCTTTAAGCGACAACTTTTCGTTAGGCTTTATGAGTACATGGATCGCCAGTCCAATGATCTTAGCAGCGAAATATTCGATTCCAACAAAAAATGAAAAGCTCAATTTTTCTTTCGGGACGTTAGTTGGGACATCTGGGTATTTGAATCAGTTCAAAGGATTCGGTGGCTTGCATTTCGCGAATGTAACGCTTGGCGACAGGGAGCAAAACATTACGTTCTCTGCAGGTTATGCATATTCGAAGACAGGAGGCCAAATCTACAATCTAACAGAAGGAGTATATTATGATACTTCGATGAACGGCCCATCATACACCTATTATAATGGTCCGTTAGTTGACAAACCTATGACTAAGGGTCCAATATTTTCGATAGCCGGAATTGCAAAAGTAGGTGCAAAAGCAAGTTTTGTGTTCGACTCCATGATTGGTGTATTTTCTGATACTTACACCCAAGCTACCCTCACAACAATTCGCCCAATCGATTACAATAACTCCATTCCTGGGATTTGGAAGACAGAAGTTACCAATAGAAAAAGGACCACAGTTGCCTTATTCATTATGCCGGCCATGAGGTTTCAGAAAACGGATCGAAAAGCATTTCAGGTAGCACTTGCAGGAGTTACGGTGTTCAGTGATAATGGAGATCGAACGTCATTCCCATTCCCAATGTGCAGCTGGTTTTATAAATTTTAGGAAAACTTACAACCTGAATTCCGGTTAACGCGCTGCTTCAACGAAGTACATTTCCACTTCTCCCTTGTTCTTCGCTTGAACTTTTCCCCGTGGAGTACACATGAAATGATCTTTTACCAAGTTGAAAGTCGTTTCACTGATGTTCACCTTCCCTACTTCTCCACTGCTCTCCATGCGGCTTGCTAAGTTGACGGTATCACCCCAGATATCATAAGCGAATTTTTTAACTCCAACTATTCCTGCTACTACGGGTCCGGTATGAATACCAATTCGTATTTCAAAAAACAATTCACCAGCGGCTTCCTTGTCGCGCTTGTTGGTCTCAACGTATTGCTGAATTTCGATCGCCGCGTTCACGACATCAATCGCGTGAGTACTATTCGTAACAGGCAAACCACCTGCACACATGTATGCATCGCCAATCGTTTTGATTTTTTCAATATTGTATTTTGAAATAATATTGTCGAAATCACGAAAACGAGAATGTACTTCATGCACCAGCTCCTTAGGAGAAAGTTTTTCGGAAATCTGCGTGAAGTTCTTGAAGTCAGTGAACATCACTGTGACTTCATCGAATTGCTTCGCCTCTGCAGTTCCTTTTTCCTTAAGCTCTTCAGCGACTTCTTCAGGAAGAATATTCAAGAGCAATGCATCACTAAGTTCTTTCTCATGAGTAATTGCCACATTCTTTTGTCGTAATTCTTCCTGCGACTCTTGCAATTCGCGCGTGCGCTCATCTACTTTCTTCTCCAGCATCTTACTTTGCTCTCGGATCAGCTGCTCATTCACTTGCAATGATTCTACGAGCTCCTTTTCTGCCTTACGTTTCTCTTTCTTGAAAATATTTACTTTGTCCGCCAATGTGAATGCAAACATGACGAGTTGAACGGAAGAACCGATTTCAATTGCATTATTCGTGAACGAATTAAAGGGTAGAATAGTAAATGCTTTCAAGACGTAAATCACGATTCCTGCGAAATACGAACTACAAGCCGCAATATAGAATCGTGCAAATGTCAAACCTTGCCGATAAACTATTATTGCGGTAGCAGACATGACGGTCAGCGCTGCAATGCCAGCAAATTGATTAAGCAATGAAGCGTAAATGTTCAGCTCAAACAAACTGAGCAGAACAATAATCGCATACACCGGCTGGAATCCGTAAATCATAACACGATGAAGCTTCGGCGTGTTCTTTTTTGTTTCCAGAATATGAATCGTGAAAATGAAACCGGTATACGATGCAATAGCAATTATGGCTGGAGAATATTTCCACATAAAGTGAAATGCATCGCCCCATACTTCGGCAATGTGTCCTTTCAATTGTGCGATCATCAGTCCGATAAACACAACGTAGATAACGTAATAAATATGGCTTACATCCCTGATTGAAAAATACAGGAAGAGGTTGTACACAATGATCAGCAGCATGAACCCGTAATAGAATCCGCCAAACATATCTCCATAATGATTTGATTCAACAAATTTCTCCTTGCTCATCACCGTTAAGGGATACTGCATGAAAAACGAAGACACTTTCAAGTAAAAAACAGCAGTATCTCCTTTGGCAACATTGAGATCGAAAGCAAAAAAACTCGTCTTGTACTGGCGAGTACTTAGCGGAAATCTTCTCCCGGATTCAATTACACCATAACTGCCATCAGAATTTGGATAATATAATGAGAGCGAATCAAGCGAGTAGTTTCCAACAAGCAAAAGCCATTGCATTGTTGAGTTGTTGACAACAACGAACTTATTCCACGTTGTTAATTGAACATTTCCAAAATTTGGAATGGCTTGTTCGCATTTACGGAACAACGAATTGTGTAACGTGTCCCGAACCTCTTCGAATGTAATTTCATTGCGTTCATCAGCCAAATATGAAATTGATTTTCCAATCAATAATTCCTCCGTTTCATCAGTGAGAACAATGATTTGTTCAGGAGATTGGCTGAAAGGATCGACACGGTTTTGAGCCGAAATTGAAATCGCATCAAAGGAAAAAATAAACAACAGAGCGTTCAACGACAATAATCGCAACACGTTCAATTTTTTGCGTAAAAAACTTTTACTTATCACTCTTTGCTATTAACGCAAGGTTCTTGTATCGTGTTTCAATTGCTTTTGTTGATTCATTTGCAAATCCCGACCACGGCTCTTCTTGCATATTGATGAACTGTGTCAACCGGTCGTAGAACTGACATCCCTTTTCACTTGTTCCTTCTAACTCTTCAATAGTTACACTTTTCTTTCCTTCTCTATACATCTGAAGAGAAACAACATCAAGATGATCATCTACCAGAACAATTGAACCTCCATGTAGCGGCTGTTCTTGCATGGTATCGACCACCCATCCTCCGCCATTATAAATCTTCACCGGATTTGCAAAGCCCTCATATGTAATCAAGCGCTGAAATGGTTTGTGCGTGTGACCAAACACAAATGTCATGTCAGAAGGCACATGACCGCCAAGTTCTTGTTTAATATGATTGAGAATATAATGCTCCATGAAACGTTTCAATCCTGCAGTTGCGTCCGGAGTGAGTACAACTTCAGGTTCATTACGCTCGTTGGCTGCCATTTTTCCAAGCGTAAGCGTCAGCAATTCCTGAATTACTTCCTTTTCAATCCACGCAAGAATCTTGTGCTTCTTATGATCAGTAAAACTTTCAGCAATATTCTTGATCAGCTTTTTTACTTCCTCCGGATCCTGAAGTTTGTCGTAAATCAAATTGATATCACGTCCAACATCTCCAGATCGACCTAGGGTTGACCAGAAAAAATCTACCCAAGCATAGTTTTCACTTTCGAGTTCATCCAGGTTCTGCGGAAGAGCCCGATCAGGAAAAATATGATTACGCAAACTGGACATCAAACTATACATCGATTCCACATAATGACCATGGCAAACCACAACACATTTATTTTTATCTGAACTCAAAAACGCATGGGCAGGATAAGCAGCAGTAACATTTACGTTTTTTAGATGTGGATATCGTTGAATAATGGCATTTAAAAATGTAACAGGTATGCGTTCGGGTGTGAATAAATTCGTGCTATGCAATTCGTCAAGAATAGCTTCCGAGGGTTTCAATGATTTCATGTAATCAACGTAGTAACTATTGCGCGATCGTTCCCAGAGATTGTGATCATGGTTACCAGCCATAAAATAAATTTCATTATCAAATAATCGATCACCGTTTTCCGGCATCACTAATTCAATAAACCGCTGAAAAGCCATCGCAGCGTTATTGGTTGTAGTTAACGCGAGTTCAATAATGTCTCCATTCAGAATCAACACAGGCTTTTTCGTCCCAACATTTTTTGAGATGACCTCACGCAAACACTCCACCATTTTAATCATTACTGAACTTGCTTTCGTGTTGTCCGTATCAACACTTCCGGCGGTCAAATCGGTAAGAATACTATTTTCAGCACCTAAGTGCATGTCTGACATGATTACATAACGTACGTCTGGCATAATTATGTGCTTGTGTAATTGGGTTTACTATGATGAATTGAAACTTACAAATCAAAAAGAAAAATTACTCGGTCTTATATTCTGTGCGGAGTATATTCAACGTGCCGTTTGCCTTAGCGAGAACATGCTGGCAATTTTCAATAATACTCTCGTTTATCACTCTCAACTCCGTCAAATAATTTCGATATAGCCACCAACTCTCTGCGTTCCAGTTTCTCAATGTGAGCTTCGAAATTGGACGTTCATTCAAATTGATGTAGTGAAAGTTTTCAGTATTGAAAACCTGTTGTTGAAAAGGATAGATTTTGCTGCTTAGCAATAATCTTTCCTGAACGAGCAAATCCGTCAGCCTTGTAAAATCAATATCATAATCTGTGATCGCGCCACCAGCCTCTTTGGTAAAATATCTCAAGTAACCTGTACTCACAAGTAAATTGTATGTGCTTTTGTTGCGCTCAAACATGCAATGATGATTAACACAAGCCGAATAGTTGTAAACCAGAGAATCATGGTACGGACCACCCTTTTCTGACATGATAGAAAACAAACTGTCCATCTTCATCATTTTATTTTTTGCATGACG
>CAZBYM010000175.1:0-8251 GCA_964495745.1 uncultured Chryseobacterium sp.
ACGTTAAAAGACGATGTTCCGGCAGAAGTAAAGTCCGCACGATTGGCTGAGATTATCAAGCTGCAACAAAAGCTTTCTGCTGCGAAGACAAAAAAAGGAGTTGGTAAAATTCATCGCGTATTGATCGAGCACGAATCAAAAAAATCAACAGATATGTGGATGGGAAGAAATTCTCAGAATAATGTGGTGGTGTTTCCTAAAGGAAATTTTAAGAAGGGAGAATATGTGAATGTGCTGGCGGAGAGTTGTACGCTGGCGACTTTGATTGGGAAAATAATGAGTTAATGTGCTGATGAGTTAATTAGTTAATTGAGTAATTGATGACACTACAAGAAATAAAATTACGCTTCGGAATCATCGGGACCTCTTCCCTGCTCGACCGTGCAATTGATATTGCGGTGCAGGTAGCTCCTACCGATTTAGCCGTGCTGATTACAGGTGAAAGCGGAACAGGAAAAGAAGTTTTTCCGCAGATTATTCATCAGATGTCGGCGAAGAAACACGGCGCATATATCGCTGTGAACTGCGGAGCGATTCCCGAAGGAACAATTGATTCTGAATTGTTTGGTCACGAGAAAGGATCGTTTACCGGCGCAAATGAAGCACGTAAAGGATATTTCGAAGTTGCAGATGGTGGAACAATTTTTCTGGATGAAGTAGCGGAAATGCCTTTGGCAACGCAAGCGCGATTGTTGCGTGTATTGGAAACAGGAGAATTTATTCGCGTTGGATCATCGAAAGTTCAGAAGACGAGTGTACGTGTAGTTGCCGCGACGAACGTAAATATTCCGGATGCGATTAATCGTGGGAAATTCCGTGAGGACCTTTATTACCGTTTGAACACAGTTCCGATTCTGCTACCGCCATTGCGCGAACGCAGACAAGACATTCATATGTTGTTCAGGAAATTTGCGTCGGATTTTGCATCGAAATATCGCATGCCGGTAATCAAGTTGATGCCGGATGCCGAGAAATTACTGATCAATTATTATTGGCATGGAAATATCCGTCAGCTGAAAAACGTGACGGAGCAAATTTCAATCATTGAGAAAGCGCGTGAAATTGACGGTGAACTTCTGAAGAAATATCTTCCCGATCATCAGACTTCGATGACGAGCGTGCCAATGTTGGCGCGTAATGCTCAGACTGGAAATGAATCGCAGGAAAGAGATTTTTTGTTTCAACTTCTGCAACAGATGCGTGTTGAATTGAACGATCTGAAAGGACTCACTCTTCAGCTTATGCAAAATGGAGGAAGGTTAAGTCCGGAACTCATGCAACAGAATACGCCTGTTTTGCAAAAACATTTTTCAGAATTTCAGTCGCGCGGAAATGCGGTAAAAACAACTTCTGATAATGAAGACACAGTTGTAATTCATGAACCAACCTGGCAATCGCACAACGAAGAAATTCTTGCGCCGGAAGAAGTAGTGGAAGATTCGTTGAGCTTACAGGACAAAGAAATTGAGTTGATTACGAAAGCACTTGACAAGCATCGTGGCAAAAGAAAAAATGCCGCTAAAGAGTTGGGGATTTCAGAGCGTACTTTGTACAGAAAAATAAACGAGTACAATATCAAAGGATGAAAATTGCCCGGATAATTATTCCGCTTCTTTTTCTGGTGTTTGTCGTTGAGACTTACTCCTGCAAACACGTGCGCTATAATCAAAGTGGCAAAGGCGGACGAGAGCTGAAGGAAGATACAGTTACGATTACCGTGATGCAATTTTCAAATTCTGCTCCTCTTGCGAAACCGACATTGGCGCAAACGATGACTGAATCTTTAAAGGATTTTATTCAACGTCAGACCCGGTTTTCTCTTATTCCCTATGAAGGTGATTTGAATTACGAAGGAGAAATTATCGGATACAGCATTGCCCCTGCTGCAATTGCTTCCGGACCTACAGATCAGGCTGCCTTGAACCGTTTGACGATTTCGGTTAAAGTAAAATATACTGACAAGATTGAAGAAAAGTATAGTTTTGAATCTAACTTCAGTCGATTTGCAGATTTTCCAAGTACTCAGGATATTTCGGCTGTGGAAGATCAGTTGATCAAAGAAATTACAGATCAGATAACGCAAGACATCATAAACAAATCCATTTACGCCTGGTAATGAACGCGCAGAAATTTCTTGAGTGGATGAAGTCTCCCGGTTTTACTGCGCGGGAAGAAGGTGCGCAATTGGATGCCTTGCTTGATTCGTTTCCGTATTTCCAGTCTGGGCATTTATTGTACATCAAGAATCTTCACAATCAGGGAAGTTTTCTTTACAACAATCAACTGAAAACTGCGGCAGCTTATGCAGTGAATCGGAAAGTGTTGTATGATCTGATTACTCTGCAGTCGAAGGTCGTTCCGTCACCCTTCGACTCTACTTCGACTACGCTCAGCACAGGCGCTCAGGATGACAAGCGGCCAAAACCAGAGCACGCTGCAAGTGAACTATCAAAGGTTGAACAAACAACAAAAGTTGAAGAACAAGATTCTGCACCGCCCAAATTTCCTGCAAAACGTTTTGTCAATAATCCGGATGATTGGGAAGCGGGAATGTTGAGACAGCTGCAGTTGTTACATCATTGGAAGAAGACGTCCCTCGACTCTACTTCGGCTCCGCTCAGCACAGGCGCTCGGGATGACAAAGCGCCACAAGAGAAACATACTGAACCTGAAAAAGAAATTAGCGTTGAAAAAGTTCCGGATGCGAAGGATGAGATTAATACTCTGCTTTATGTGTTGGTTGAACCTGGGGAGAGTGAAGATTTTATTGAGGAAGTTGAAGAAACAGATTCGAAAAATTTCGTCTCAGAAGAAAGCAGTGATGATACGAAATGGCAGGTTGTTTCGCAGGAAAATTCCAATGTTCACAGTGAACAACCCATTGTACTGAGCGGAGATTCCGTTGAGCAGGAAATTCTGGTAGAGGCTATACATTCTACTTTTTCATTGGAAGTAGATGACACGATTCCATCTATTGAGGAATTAAAGTCTTCACAAATCCAAAAAACAGTTGTTGAAGAAGTTGTAATTCAGGAAAAGAAGGCGGACGAAGAAGTCGTTGTTGCAGGATTCGAGTTGTCTTTCTCTCAATGGTTGAAGCAAGTAAACACTACTATTCCATCTTCATTACCGAAAACAGCACTTACTACGGATCAATTGATTGAGAAATTTCTTAAGTATGAACCACGAATTCAGGTCAAAAAGAGCTGTTTCTTCAATCCAGTGAACATGGCGAAGAAGAGTGTTCAGGATACGGACGAATTTATAACCGAAACATTAGCAAGGATTTATGCCAAACAAGGGAATCACAGTAAAGCGATTCGCGCATATCAGAAGCTAAGTTTGAAATTTCCAGAAAAAACCGCTTACTTTGCAGCCCTTATTGAAGAGTTGAAAAGAACACCGGATAAACCATCACAGAAATGATTACGATAATTTCAATTTTGATTTTTCTTGCTTGCTGCCTGTTGGTACTCGCAGTATTGATTCAGAATCCAAAAGGAGGCGGACTCGCTTCCGGTTTTTCTGCAGGCTCACAAGTTATGGGCGTACGTCGTACTGCAGATTTTCTTGAGAAAGCTACATGGACTTTAGCCGTACTTATTCTTGTATTGAGTGTTCTTTCTACCAGCATGATTGGCGATGGAACAAGCACTTCCGGGGATGGCGAAACTTCAGCGACCAAAGATAAAGCAACAGATTTTGACGCAGCTAAACCGAATCCGGCAGCGGCTCCTATGCCAATGCCTCCTGGTGGAAATCCAACAGCTCCAGCGGCGACTGGAAAATAATACGGTACAAAATGATTACCGCAAAAATGTCAGGCTAACATGGTTCTGACATTTTTCGTTTCTGAAATGCTGCAATTTTGTCGCATTTGTTTCAATGGCAACATATTTGAGCCATGAACACGCATTGCAAGCGACATTAAGTTTGAATGTTTAACTGTTAAATCATAATCAACAATGAGCAAAGTAAAAATCACACCTCTCGCCGATCGCGTTGTAGTTGAAGCAGCTGCAGCAGAAGAGAAAACTGCAGGAGGAATTATTATTCCAGATACTGCAAAAGAAAAACCACAACGCGGAAAAGTTGTTGCAATCGGAACCGGTAAAAAAGACGAGCCTCTTACTGTAAAAGTTGGAGACAGTGTTTTGTACGGAAAGTATGCCGGAACAGAAATTAATGTAGAAGGAAAAGACTACCTCATCATGAGAGAGTCAGACATTTTCGCAGTTATTTAATCCAATCTAATTTTTTCAAAAAATGGCTAAGAATATCAGCTTTAACATCGAAGCTCGCGACGCATTAAAACGTGGCGTTGACGCATTGTCGAATGCAGTAAAAGTTACACTTGGTCCAAAAGGGCGCAATGTTGTAATCGACAAAAAATTTGGTGCACCACAAATCACAAAAGACGGTGTAACCGTTGCAAAAGAAATTGAATTGCGTGATCCTATCGAAAACATGGGCGCGCAAATGCTGAAAGAAGTTGCATCAAAAACAGCAGATGATGCCGGTGATGGAACTACAACAGCAACCGTTCTTGCTCAGGCAATCGTTACCGCTGGATTAAAAAACGTTGCCGCCGGAGCGAATCCAATGGATTTGAAACGTGGTATTGACAAAGCAGTTGCTACTGTTGTTGAGAATCTGCGTAAGATTTCCAAAAAAGTTGGAGATGATAACGAGAAGATCGAACAGGTTGCAACTATCTCTGCGAACAACGATTCTGCAATTGGAAAATTGATTGCACAAGCGATGGCGAAAGTGAAAAAAGAAGGAGTTATCACTGTAGAAGAAGCAAAAGGAACTGAAACGACTGTAGAAGTTGTTGAAGGAATGCAATTCGACCGCGGATATATTTCAGCTTATTTCGTAACAGATGTAGATAAGATGGAAGCCGTTCTGGAATCTCCATTGATTCTTATTTACGATAAGAAAATCAGCAATATGAAAGAGCTTCTTCCATTATTGGAGAAAGCTGTTCAAACCGGAAAACCAATTATGATCATTGCTGAAGATGTAGATAGCGAAGCGTTGTCTACACTTGTTGTGAATAAGATTCGCGGTTCACTGCGCATTGCTGCTGTAAAAGCTCCGGGATTTGGTGATCGTCGCAAAGCTATGTTGGAAGATATTGCAATTCTGACTGGCGGACAACTCATCAGCGAAGAGCGTGGTTACAAATTGGAGAATGCTGATCTGACTTTCCTTGGAACTGCAGAGAAAGTTACCATTGACAAGGACAATACAACCATTGTTGGTGGAGCTGGAAAGAAAGCGGATATCACTGCGCGTGTGAATCAAATCAAAGCGCAAATGGAGTCAACCACATCTGATTATGATCGTGAGAAACTTCAAGAGCGTCTAGCGAAACTAGCAGGCGGAGTAGCTGTACTTTACATTGGTGCAGCAACTGAAACTGAAATGAAAGAGAAGAAAGATCGTGTTGACGATGCTTTGCATGCAACTCGTGCTGCGGTTGAAGAAGGAATTGTACCGGGAGGTGGAGTTGCTTATATCCGTGCGCAGGAAGCTCTTGACAAAATGAAAGGCGAGAATGACGATGAAACAACCGGAATTCAGATTGTTCGTCGTGCGATTGAAGAACCACTTCGTCAGATTTGTATCAATGCAGGTGTTGAAGGATCAATCGTTGTTCAGAAAGTTCGCGAAGGAAAAGCAGATTTCGGATACAATGCACGCACAGAAGTTTACGAGAAACTGTACGAAGCAGGTGTAATCGATCCTACAAAAGTTACGCGTGTTGCGCTTGAAAATGCAGCTTCGATTGCAGGAATGTTGCTCACTACCGAGTGTGTCCTTTCCGAAATAAAAGAAGAAAAACCAGCGATGCCGAATATGGGCGGTGGGATGGATGGAATGATGTAGTAGGCGAAAGTAAATAGACGATAGGCGATAGAAAATCATTCGTTATATCGGCGCATAAGATTGGCCCCGAGGCGTCATAACAAGACGAATCGGGGTTTTTCATTGGGCGAATCCGTATCTTTGGATTCACAGAAATCATGAGCAAACTTCGAAAAATAGGATTGATTGGGCTGGCCGCGGTTGCGGTTGTAACAATAGTTCTTGTTATCGCTGATATCTATCCGGGAATCGGTGCTGTGTTTGCAATTCCATTCTGCATGATCTTGCTGATTGATTCTTCACGAAAGAGAGATAAGAACAATGAGAAGTCTTCTTAGTTTATTTCTACTTTTTCTGCTGGTTCATGATGATGTTCTCGCTCAACAAGATTCAGTGAGTCGCGACTTTTTTCCTTATTGTGGTTATCGGACTAAACAGAAAGTCGAAAAAGGGCGGTTGTATTTTGCGTTCGGTTACAATAAAAATTATTTCTCTACTTCTGATGTGCGTGTACATGATGAGTCTGGTGATTATGACTTCACGTTGTATGACATGAAAGCCAAAGACCGCCCCCATTTCAATGAGCTTTTCAAAGTTGCTTTGTCGATTCCGCAATATGGATATCGTCTTGGGTATTGGATGCCCAATGGAAAATGGGGAGTTGAGATAAAATTTGATCACTCCAAATACGTCCAGGTAAAAGACCAGACTCTACACCTGCGCGGAAATATCAATGGCACTTTTTACGACAAAGACACGCTTGTTGACGGCAATTTCCTGCAGTTCGAACACACAGATGGGGCAAATTTTTTGATGTTCAATGTGATGTATCGTCATGATTTTTTTGTGCGCAAGAATATTAACGTCGCTGCTGTTGGAAAATTTGGGGCTGGAATAGTTATTCCCCGTTCAGATGTTACGTTGTTCGGTCAAAGATGGAATCACAACTTTCATGTTGCAGGACAAATTACCGGTGGAGAATGTGGAGTCAGAGTGGAGTTTTTCAGATTCTTTTTCATTGAACCCAGTGTGAAGGGTGTTTTCGCCAATTACAATACGGTTCTCGCCATTGATGACATCCTGATTTCGCATCGATTCTGGGATGGAATGATTATGTTGGATGCAGGCTTTCAGTTTCCGGTTGGCAAGCGAAGGGTTGCTCAATTCAGGAAGACTAAAATGGAGAATCCTACCTGAGATTTAATAATACCCTACACGGCTTTTACGTTTGAAAATAAACCTTTACTTTTAAGAAACTTCTCACCATGAAAATCCTGGCGATAGACAAGATTCTTCCAACAGCGACTGAAGAAAACATCAGAGGTGTTGTGATTAAAGATGCACTTCACACGTGGGTGCTTTACACGAAAGACGTTGTCCGGGAATTTTATTTCCGCAAAGACAGACCAGGTGTTGTTCTGATCCTCGAATGTGCCAGTGTTGAGGAGGCGAAGACACTATTAAAAACTTTTCCGATGGCGAAAGCCGGAGTTGTCGAGTTTGATGTTATTCCTTTAGGCCATTTTGTACCTTTTGGGACACTACTGGACCAATCTCTGCTTACAACTATGGCAGATTAGAATGAACACGTAAGAAAATCGTTAAGCGGATTTGTTTTCACACAAATCCGCTTTATTTTTACAATGTAACTCAGTTTCACTTAAACAAAAAATCATGAAAAAAATCTACTCTACAATTACTTTCCTTATTGGTTTGTCAACACTTGGCTTTGCTCAATGCACGATCACTTCTGCAGTAGTAACACCAACCGGATTGACAGTTAACGCAACTCAAACCGGAACAGGCGCAACTATGGCAGGTTACGGTTGGGATTGGGGCGATGCAACTTCACCTTCGACAACGCAGAATGCAACTCATACTTATGCAACTGCCGGAACGTACATCGTTTGTGCTGTATACGTAGATATCACCAATACATCTTGTGTTGACACTTCTTGTCAGGCTGTAACAGTTGCTGCTGTTGGTATTACTGAAGCGAATAGCGGAATCAATTCAATTTCTACTTCGCCAAATCCATTTGGCGCTGCAACAACTTTCAATGTGAATCTAACTTCAAACTCTGATGTTGAAATTTCAGTTTTTGATATCACAGGAAAGAAAGTTGAAACTTTGAAAGATGGCGAAATGAGTGCCGGTCAACATGCAATCGTGTGGACTCCAGAAAATCTAGCTGACGGAGTTTACTTCGTTCAGATGGTGATTGATGGACAAGTGCAGACGCAGAAAATTGTTCATACGAGCAACGATTAATTATTCTTGAAATAATAATAAGGAAGGGAGCGCGTTGCTCCCTTTTTTATTGGCACTACTCTATGAGCGTTGAGAATTGAACATTTTGCTCGCAGATTTTGTCGCG
>CAZBYM010000176.1:0-8225 GCA_964495745.1 uncultured Chryseobacterium sp.
GCCATATTCAATCGAAGCATATCTCCGAATGTTGGAAGGAAGTTATTGATGAATGGTTTTCCAACTGCCAATGGGTTTCCACCTGCTTTCCCGGTCCATAATTGATACGGCGCAAGATTCGGAACTCCAGTGTAAAAAATTGGAAGAAGATCCACAGAACGTGGTTTTCCCTGGCGAAGTAAATAATTTCCAAAAAGGTTGGTGTCAAGTGCTGTTCCAGCTCCACCATTTGTAGCGCGAATAGGCCAAAGACCATCGTTCGTATTTCCAAAGTCGAATGACTGAAGAGAATTACGTTGAATACGAAGCGGTGCCATTGCAGGAACTGCTCCACCAAACAATGAATTGTCCATGTAAAGTCCAAGTTCCGGATTACAGAAGTAATCTTCCATTGCCGGGTCCTCCGAGTAAGGTGTATTGGAATTCCAAGCGTCTTTCATACCGATCGGAATTACTGCTTCGTTTGTCAATGGCATTCCAACACGTGAAACTTGTATCCACGCACCGGAATGTGATTCAGTTCCGTTTCCATTGAGCGTACGAACTTGCTGACGACTTGAAGAAGCCCAAACACCAATGATGTAATCGCTATCAAGAATGTTTACTGCAGCAGTTACGGGCTGGCCGTTTTTCTGAAGAGTTGCAATTGGAATTTTCAAGGCGATAGAGTGAACGTTCTTACACGCTACACCATCTTCAGGAGTTCCACTTTGACGAGGCGCATCACCAATATCAAAAATACCACCAAGATCAACGAAGAATGGATCATCAGCAGGACCACAGTAAACTGTTTCTCCACCACCGCCAGTAGCAGTAGCAATAGCAGCCGTCATCAATGCATCATAGTTTGCAGCACCAAGTCCAACTGTTGGATCGCTGATTGAGCGAGGTCCGATATTTGGAGGAGGCACAATTCCAGTTGCAACAATGGTTGAGAATGGTCCACCGTTGATGCTCTTCTCAGCAACGTAAGTAGTTTTCAAATTCTCCTGTCCTAAACGAATGTTGAAAAACGTCGTTGGATCCTGATTCGTTTTTGTAAATGTAAAACGATACGTGAGGTCATCACCTGCCGTTCCATCATTTTCAACGTGGATCTCATAGCGAACATTTTCACCAAACGACGCGTAGTTCGGTCCACCTTGCGGCAATTGCAAAGGAACGTAGTTCGCAATAATTGTAACGAAGTTTGTATCATCAGGACTTCTGAATGCATACAAGTCTGTGTTATCTGCCAATGGATCATTAGCGATCAATGGAGCTTCACGGTGACTCGAAGCCTCTGCCGTAGTATTTTGTGAATCCCAGAATCCCAAAGCGATTGCGGTAACTGCAACAGCTGAGATCTTAAGAATGGTTCGGGTTGTTATCTTTTTCATGATTTTTCTTTTTGTTCCGAATATTATTTCGAAGATCTGGTTGTGAAGTTATTGTCCACTGTGGTTATCGTATCCACTCCATGGCGCTTGAACATAAGGGAAGCCAGTTCTGAATGTTGTATCGTTCATTTCAGGTCCGGTTGTGAAAAGCAGCACACTCTGTAAGTTCGGAGTCACTGGGTTTCCTGAAGTAAAATCGTCATACCACAATCCAATCGCAGCAAGAACAACTCCAGACACAGCTTGTAATTCAATACGTGTCACATCATCTTCAAGTCGACGACCATTCGGGAATCCATCCATATTAGGAATGAACTGAAGACTTGCATTTGCGTTGTAAATTGGATCTGTAAGCCCGAGAACACAAGCTTGAACAAGTCCGAGACTTGAAAACGCCGGATCAGTTCGCGGTGTAGGCGGTACCGCCATATTCAAACGCAACATGTCTCCAAAAATCGGCAGGAAGTTATTGATGAAAGGTTTTCCGTTCGCCAATGGATTTCCATTCTTACCTGTCGCCAAGTGATAAGGTGCAAGATTTGGAACTCCGGTATGGAAAATAGGAAGCAGATCTACTGATCGTGGTTTTCCTTGACGGAGCAAGTAGTTACCGAACAACATTGTGTCAAGCGCTGTCCCAACTCCGCCATTCGTAGCGCGAATCGGCCATAAACCATCTTGTGTATTTCCGAAATCATACGTTTGTAAAGAGTTGCGCTGGATGCGAAGTGTAGAAAGCGCCGGAACTGCTCCACCGAACAATGAATTATCCATATACAATCCAAGCTCAGGATTACAGAAATAATCTTCCATTGCCGGATCTTCTGTATACGGAGTCAATGAATTCCAACGGTCTTTATCTCCAATTGGTATGATCGCCTCATTCGTTAACGGCATACCCACTCGTGAAACTTGAATCCAGGCTCCGGATTCAACTGAACCACCACCTGTAGTATTTAACGTGCGTGTTGCAGGACGACTGGCAGAAGCCCAAACCCCGATAATAAATTCGCTATCTAGAATGTCGACTGCGGCACTAACGGGTAAGCCGTTTTTCTGAAGTGTAGCGATGGGAATTTTCATCGCAATCGAGTGCACGTTTTTGTTGTACAAACCGTCAGGTCCTACGCGCGACTGACCAACATCGAAAATACCTCCAAGGTCTGCGAAGAATGGATCGTCTGCCGGACCACAATAAACAGTCTCTCCGCTTGTAGCGGTAGCAATAGCAGCCGTACATAACGATTCATAACTCGATGCGCCAAGTCCAACTGTAGCATTGGTGATTGAACGAGGGCCGATGTTTGGCGGAGGAACAATACCATTACTAATTTCAGTAGTAAAAGGACCCGCATTCACACTTTTCTCCATTGTATAGGTCGTCTTAAGATTCTGTTGACCTAAACGGATATTAAAAAAAGTAGTTGGATCTTGATTTACACGAGCGAAAGTATATCGATATGTAATATCATCACCGGCAGTTCCGTCATTCTCAACGTGAATTTCATAGCGAATGTTTTCTCCGAATGTAGAATAGTTAGGACCTCCCTGTGGAAGTTGCAACGGAATATAGTTCGCAATGATCACAATGGAATTAGGATCGTCAGGACTCCGGAACGCGTACAAATCTGTATTGTCTGCGAGTGGGTCATTTGCAATTAGTGGTGCTTCGCGATGGCTGGAAGCTTCGACAATCGTTTCCTGAGAATCCCAGAATCCGAGCATCAATGCTGCAACCGCAACAACAGACACCTTAATAAGCGTTCGAGTATTTTTTTTCATGAGTTTAGTTGAGTAAGGGTTTCCTTCAGGTTGCTGTTGCCCATGGTTAATCCGTTAAATGTACGTTCCATGTACATGCATGGATTGCAGGAAAGCAATTATTTTCAAAAATAATTTGGAACAGCTTCTTGCTGAATATCAATTGATTACTGAAAAATTTAGAATTTTCCGTGAGATGGATTTGCTTCCTGCCGACAAAAGATAGCTCGCTTTTCCAACAAGGTGGCTTTCAGGCACGAAACCCCAAAAACGCGAATCAAAGGAATCATACCGGTTGTCTCCCATCACAAAGTAATAGTCCTGCTTAAAAGTATATGACAAAGTGAACTTGCCATTAATAAAGATGGAGTCGTGTCGATTTTCCAAAATGTTTTCTTCGTGTACTGCAATTGCTGTTTTATAAATGTGAATGTTGTTGATTGTAAGTTGGATTGATTTTCCTTTTTGTGGAACGAAAACCGGGCCAAAATTATCGAGATTCCACCGATAATTTTTTGAAGTATTTTGCGGGAACATTTTGTAGTCGTAGCGATCGGCATCGAGAATACTTAATACGACAGACGCGACAGGTACTGAACGTTGCAGTAGGTCTTGTTGGTTTGAAGTTAATCGCGCAGCATACTGTCCGCCGCCCAGTGAAGAATATTCCGTTTTTATTTCAAATTTTGCAAAAAGAGAATCAGGCGTACTCTGATTCGCCATTTTGATAATGTACAATTGTGTTTTCTGTTTTGGGGAACCAATGAGTTTTCCATTGATGAAAATGTCGCCGCGTGTAATTTGTAAACTGTCGCCCGGTAAACCTACACATCTTTTAATGTAAAGTGTTCGGCAATCAATTGGTTCGGCTGTGTCTGTTGGTAAATTGAAAACGATGACATCATTCAGTTGAACTTCATCGTATCCAGGTAGTCGATAATACGGCAATTGGATCCAGTCGAGATATTTTCCGCTGGATGAAATGGGAATCGACAATAATGTGATTGGAATTCTTGGGCCATAAGCAAGTTTGTTGACGTAGATGTAATCTCCTTCCTGCAATGTTCCGAGCATAGAATTAGAAGGAATATACATGGTTTGAAAAACGAAACTGCGAACGATTAGCCAGCAAACAAATCCAATGAATGTCCAGCGAATAATGCGCTTGATCCACTTTGATAGACGACTTGGAGTTGTATTTTCTTCTATGTTAGACGCAAACATTCGTTAAAAGTAGAATAAAACGTTCAGACTCAACCTCGCCAAAAAATGCTTATTTTTCTGAAAGAAATCTTGTGAATTTGGTGTAAAGCTCGTCGGGAGATTGGGTAGACTGACGAAACTTAATGCGAATGAAATTCTAGAAACAGTAACGAAGTATTAATATCTATGCCTTATGAAAAAAAGATCACTAATAATTTTGGGACTTGCAGCATCATTCTGTTTTGGCTTCGCGTTTAAGACTATCTTAACAAAGCAGTCCGAAGAGAATCCAATGCAGAAAAAAGTAACAGGCATTGGTGGAATTTTTTTCAAATGTAAAGATCCAGCTAAAATGAGGGAATGGTATGCAACCAATCTTGGTTTAAATACAAACGAGTACGGTGCTGTTTTTGAATGGAGACAAGGTGCTGACAGCTCACAAAAGGGTTTTACGCAATGGAGCCCGTTTAATGAAAAGACAAAATATTTTGAGCCTTCAACTAAGGACTTTATGATTAATTACAGAGTTGAAAATCTGGAAGCCCTTCTCATAGAACTAAGAAAAAACGGAGTTTCAGTAGTTGACACAATTGAAAAAGTTGAGTACGGCAAGTTTGTTCACATCATGGATATTGAAGGCAATAAAATTGAATTGTGGGAACCAAATGATGTGGAATTTGAAAAACTAGGAGTACAAATTGGCGCGAAGACAACAAAGTAATTTGTCACTTTTTTACTTTTAGTTGGAAGCGGGCGGAATACAAATAACTTGTGCTTGGAAGATTGCGAAAATCATTTTCAATTGACGAATAATAATTCCAACAAACCATGTACGATCTCCCATATCACAAAGAACGCAATGAACAGGTAGTTAAAGAATTTATTGCCAGATACCCGTTTGCTTTTTTAACTGGATGTGACGGCGATAGCAAACCCGTTGCAACTCAGGTTCCGGTTTTCATTGAAGAAAAGGATGGCAAAAAAATACTTCGTGGACATATCATGAAAAACACGGACCATCACAAAGCTTTCATGCAAAACAGTAATGTGTTGGTGGTTTTCACCGGACATCATTGTTATGTGAGTGGTACATGGTACAGTAATCCACACACGCCTTCTACCTGGAATTTCATGAGTGTACATGCCAAAGGTGTGATCAGATTACTTGACGACGAAGCATTGGTTGATGTATTACGAATGACCACGTTGCATTTTGAAAATAACAATCGGCAGTCTGCAACTGTTTTTGATAATCTGCCGTCGGAATATACTCAAAGACTAATGAAAGCAATTGTTGCTTTTGAAATTGAGATTACAGATTTGGATACTGTTTTCAAATTAAGTCAAGACAGAGATGAAAAAAGTTATAACACCATAATCGATCGCCTGGCAGAGCGGGGAGAGTCGGGTCAGGTGATTGCTGCTGAGATGAAGAAAAGAGTGAAAGAAGTGTTTCCTGATGTTAAGGAATAGGTGTGTTTTGATCAATTGACTATAAACTCGTTATTCGTTACTTGAATCATATCAGTGCGGTCGAATGTTAATTTTGAAGTATAAAATACCTTCTCCACAAAATGAAACTGTCCCGATTATTCCTTCTTGCTGTGTTCTTGTTATCTTTCAAAGGATTGATTGAAAAGATTACTGTTGAAGAACTCAAAAAATTTGCTGCAACGGAAACGTATCCCAATGATGTTTTCCTGGATACTGTAACGAACAAGAGAGCGTTGGTAATTGTAGCCCACGACGACGATGATTGCGCCATGTCGGGTACAGTGGCGAAGCTAACTGCAAATGGTTGGACCATCATTCAACTGACTTTGGGCCGCGATATCATTGGAAAGAATAATAAAACTCCGGCTGAAATAATTTGTCAGGGAAATGAATTACTGCTTGAAGACGAATATTACCGCATTGGTGGAGACACGATGAAAAAACCTTATCTCCCGATTCCTTATGAGAAAATCAAGGAACAGTATCTTACGGAAAAAGTAGCGAATGCAATTATTCAAAGAGTAAATGAATTTAAACCTTCAGTTCTCTTTACTCTTGACAATGAGAAAGGCGCGTACGGACATCCAGATCACATTTTTATCAGTCAGTTGGTAAAAGACCTTTTTGAACAAGAAAAAATTGTTGCGCAAAGAATTTATCAAGGCGTTTACACGGATCACATGGAATCCGAGATTGTAGATAAATGGTTAGGAGAAAGAATGATAAAGTGGGGCTTTCCTGATCCCAGTAAAATGGCAAATGAAATGTACGGAATTACCGGAATGCCGGAGCCAACTGTTCAGATCAATATTGTTGACGTGGCAGAAACAAAAATGAAATATCTAAGAGCCTATGACGAGAATGTTAGAAAAAATCTGAGAAAGTTTATTCCGTATTACGAAGAATTTGATGCAAAAACTTACTTCGGAATTTTCGACAGAGAATTTTTCCGGGTGATTGAAAATGTGGAAGATTGAACTCTTGAGTTTGATTTCCGGATATTGGCTTGCACTCGATGTAAGTTATTTTAGATACTTCTTGAAATACTATAGATTCTCTCGATAGTCTTATTGTAATAATAGCAGTGGCGTTAATCGATATTATTGCGAATATTGATACTTGTCAGTCGCGAACTCCGTGATTGATTGTAATTTTGTACTTCGCATTCGCACTAACACACACACATACACGCATGGAAAATAGTTCAAACACAGGTGGAAAATGTCCGTTCCCACATGGAATGGAAAAACACAATCCTGCCAGCCACGGCACGAAAAATCAGAATTGGTGGCCGAATCAATTACGGCTGAATATTCTTCGACAGAATTCGGACTTGTCGAACCCGATGGGAGAGAAATTCAACTATGCTGAAGAATTCAAAAGTCTCGATTACAAAGCGCTGAAGAATGATCTCACAAAACTGATGACGGACTCACAAGATTGGTGGCCGGCAGATTTTGGTCATTACGGTCCATTCTTCGTTCGTATGGCGTGGCACAGTGCTGGAACATATCGCACGGGCGACGGTCGCGGTGGAGCAGGAGCAGGGCAACAACGATTTGCGCCACTCAATAGCTGGCCTGATAACGGAAACCTCGACAAAGCACGTCGCTTGTTGTGGCCAATCAAACAGAAATACGGCAAGAAAATTTCCTGGGCGGATCTCATGATTCTCACCGGGAATGTTGCGATGGAATCCATGGGATTCAAAACTTTTGGATTCGCTGGAGGACGCGCTGACGTTTGGGAGCCGGAAGAGAATGTGTATTGGGGAAATGAAAGCAAGTGGCTCGAAGGTAAACGTCATTCTGGTGATCGCGATTTGGAGAATCCGCTCGCGGCAGTTCAGATGGGATTGATTTATGTAAATCCTCAAGGACCTGATGGAAATCCTGATCCAATCGCCGCTGCAAAAGATATTCGCGAAACATTTGCGCGTATGGCGATGAATGATGAAGAAACTGTAGCATTGATTGCTGGTGGACATACATTCGGAAAATCGCACGGTGCTGCTCCCGATTCGCATGTTGGACCGGAACCGGAAGCGGCAGGAATTGAAGAACAAGGTTTCGGTTGGAAGAATTCATTCGGCTCTGGAAAAGGCGGAGATGCTATTACCAGCGGACTCGAAGGAACGTGGACAACAACTCCTGCGAAATGGAGTCACGACTTTTTCAAGAATCTATTCCAATTCGAGTGGGAATTATACAAAAGTCCTGCTGGTGCTCACCAGTGGAGACCAAAGAACGGCGGAGGTGCAGGAACTGTTCCTGATGCACACGATCCAAATAAAAGTCATGCTCCTTACATGCTTACTACGGATCTTTCTTTGAGATTTGATCCGTCGTATGAAAAAATTTCGCGTCGCTTCCTGGAGAATCCTGATCA
>CAZBYM010000177.1:0-8198 GCA_964495745.1 uncultured Chryseobacterium sp.
GGAGTCACAGCTGGGACATACGGTGTTGTTGGAATGACAATTGATGCCGACGGATCTCCACGCGCGTATCATCCGGTTTCTGATTCCGGGCTCGATGCACTTGCGCATGCAGGAAGCAAGGCCAAATGGTGGGGAATTGTGACCGATGACAAGGGAGAACCAATTGTTCAAGGCAAAGATGATCCGGCTCCCGGTTTTTATGTTTCAACTACTTCACTGCAAAATTCTGCGAAGAAAATCACTGATCAAACGCGTTATGTGAATTCAGATTCGATTCCTTTTTTTGTATTGCCTAACAACAAAATAATTCTCGCTTTGGCAAAGACCGGGGATATTGCACGTGTTGAAAATTTGCGCAACGGTAAATTCAGTTATGCAATTTTCGCTGACGTTGGTCCGAAAGATAAAATTGGCGAAGGTTCAATAGCGCTCGCGAACAATCTAGGGATTGATTCGAATCCACGATCGGGCGGAGTGGCCGATAGTGTACGTTACACTGTATTCATCGGTTCAGGAAATGGAAAGTGTAAGAGAGTTGCGGAGATTGATAGTGTAGGGGCGGAGTTCCACGAATCATATTTGGAAAATACTAAGTAGAAACAGATTCCGCAGAAATTCGCTCATGGTTTATAACCGATTCTTGACCTCGATCCTTGCTCTATCCGATTCTTATCTTTTTTCAAAAGGAAATTGAGCGCTTCATAAACATCTTTGAATTGTTTTTCGTTTCTGCTTTCTATCGCTATTATTTTGTCTGCCAGTTCCTTGTAATTAAGGGCAAATTCCTTCAAGGCAATGAATGCGTCGATAATCAGGAGTTCATTTTGATTGCTTTCGGACTACGGAGTACACTGGAAAGCATGGTTACTCCATGTTCTGTAAAAGCGAATGAGGGTGTAGCAAGATTCCGTTTACTTTGATTTGATGCGGTCACATTATGTGACCGCATGATTTCCCAGTCTTTTTCGGAAAGGCGAAACATGAATCTAGGTGGAAATCGATCAATTTATTTTCTTTTTCGCCTCGTGTAAATCCTCCTCCCAGCAAAAAGAATTCCTGCGAGAAGAAGCACAACAAAAACATTCGACCAGAGATCCGAAGTAAGAAACTGTTCAAACTTCCATCCCAAAGAAATTTCTGATTCAAATTCCTGCGATTGACATGAATCGCACAATACGTTTTTGACAAATTTTGAAATGTGTTCTGCAAGATATTCGCGTGAAAAGTCTTCTCCATGTCCTCCACCATTTTTAGTATGGAGTTCATAACACGCACCCAAATTTCTGTATCGCATTGCAATGAAGTACGAGCCATAACGTGTATATGCATATTCAGGACGTGCGAATTTCTTGAAAGGAACGGATGCATCATCGGTTCCATGAAACATGATTATTGGAATTGCGAACGCTTCTTCACGGGAAATGAGTGCTGTATCGGCAATTGGCCCCCACATGTTCATTACTCCGCGGATTTTGAAATGTGCCTGAATAGTATTCGTTGATGAATCGAGGCTTCCTAATGAATTGTGACAACCTTCAGGAATGAATTCGGAGATCAATGAATCAAGCTCACGTTGATTTGAGAAAGCTATCCACAAACTAATATCGCCTCCGGCACTTCTTCCTCCGACAAAAATAGAGTTGGTATCAATTCCATAAACTTCCGCGTTCGCAACAAAGAATCGAAGTGCGGCGCGTGCATCTTGAAGCGCCCGATAAACCGCAAAGACAGAAGTTGGTTCTAGTTGAGGACCATTCTTTGAATTGTCATCTGCAATACTGCCATTATCTTTCCATCCAACGCGATAATCAATGGTGGCTGAAACGAATCCGCGTTGCGCAAACATTAAGCACTGTTCATTCCATTGATGGCGATTGCTGAATTCATCTTCAGTATGATAACCTCCACCATGAATTAGCAATATGAAAGGACGGCGCTTCAGCGTATCAATCGTCAATTTCGGATATGCGATGTCGAGTTTCTGTGTATCCACAACTCCGAGCCAATCGGTAGCGACGCCGTAAACAATACCTGTATCCTCTGCGATTTGTTCCTCAGTGAAAAAGTTCACATTGGTGAAGCGTGATGACTGACAATCAATTTGAGCGTATAGCTTGCTTGGAAATGTAAGCACACAAGTGGATAGCGCAAAAAGAAAAAACTTGAAGGTCATTTGCCAGGAGTTGAAGGAGTAATATAAGAAGAACGTGATAGTAGTGTAGATATTTCAATTAATGTTCCAATTCTATTGAACCTTTCTATCGATTGCGTGTACCATCAAGATCCGCAATGCAGCTAATTTGAAATTTCGCAATGCCAGGCGCTGGAAATTGAAAACTATTTGAACCAAAAATAGTTTTGTGTGTACCGCAATCAAAACCGGATCACATGAAGAAGTGTTTTACCCTCTTAATGATTGTTGCAGGCATAATAGTCGCCAATGGTCAATCGCAATCAAACTATTATTACAACAAGGATATTCTCAATCCACCTGCTGATAACTTATGGCCTTGCGGCGATCGGCAATTTACTTCATCATCCGATGTCATGATTTATGTTCCTCCGGATGCATGGATACTTGAATTGCATGGAACTGAAGAATCGTCTACGTTGGAGTCGGCGCGCAATAAACTACAATTGCGGATTAATGCGTTTCAGAAAAAACTCAATGCAATGGGTATTCCGAATAACGATATCACCATTACGACAGTTTCGCAAGAGAAAATTTCCGGTTGGAAAACAAATGAGAAGGGAATTAACGTGTACACAGTGACGGGTTACTCATTGACCAAGAGTATGCTTATTCGGTATACCAACACGACGAAATACAACCAGATCATTTCTGCAGCTGCAGAGCAAAGTTTTGATAATGTTCAACAACATTACTGCACTGTTGCGGATGAGCAGGCAGTTTACGCAGAGTTGTATCGTCACGCAATGGAAGTATGCATGCAGAAGCGGGAAGTGGAGGCGACATTCAACAATGCCATCATCGCACCAACATGGAATGTGATCAGCGAGTATTATGATGTGCAAACTCCTGCTGCGGGTGCATACGTTCCACCGGGTGGTGGACGTGAAGTTGTCAGCGGATATGATCGTGTTCTCAATCCGGAATATGGAAACAGTGCAGTAAAATATACTATTCATCTTGAAATTTCTTATACGCTCACCAAACCACAACGAAATAATTCACCAGTTAGAAACAGATAATCATGAAAAACTTACTAATCATTTCAACTACGTGCGTGTTGTCGATTCAACTCGTCATGGCGCAAGCAAGCGGAAACGCTGTACAGCCCAATAACAATCCTCCGCAGGTCGACGCCGCTTCGAATGGAGTTTTTATCAGCACGGTTGGCAACATGCAGATGGCTCCAGCAGCAACCCTATGCACTGGAAACTCGGGTAACCTCACAGCCACTGGCGGGTCTTCTTACCAATGGAACAATAATTCGCAAAATGTAAATTTCGGATCGCAATCGCGTCAGTATTACAATCCGTATACCGGTCAATATGAAGACACGCCGAATCAAGGCAACACGCAAGCGCAGGCCGCGCTTCCATATGATAACTCCGTAATTTTTGACGCAGATGTCATGATTAATATGGAAGCGTCGAGTTACACGGCGATCTTCAGCGTAACTGATTTTGGAAAAACTGTAATCTCTGCAGATTCTGCAATGAGTTCACGTTTGAAATTGTTTACAGATGCGCTTTTGAAAGACAGCATTATGCAAGGTGATATTCACATTGACTTCATCACAATGTTGCCGGTCTACGAAGTAGAGCCACAAAATAAAGTGTTCAGCAATATCGCGACTGAAGTTCCAGCAGGTTTCAAAATAAAGAAAAATGTACACGTGTTATTTTATGATCACACAAAACTTGATCAGATCATCACGCATGCAGCAAAAGCTTCAATTTATGATCTTGTGAAAGTGGATTATAACGTGAACGATATTCAGGCGGCATATGATACGCTTCGTAAAATTGCTGTTCAGGTAATTGACATGAAGAGAAACACGTATCAGATGATGGGTTTCGAAACTACGATCTTGACGATGGCCGAAGGTTACGACAGTAAATATCCTGAAGAGCGTTACGAATCATACACTGCATATCTTCAAGGCCAGTCGTATGTGAATCAACCACAGCAGAACCCGAATCAACAAGTGAAGACAGTAGAGAAGGAGCAAACAGTTTTCTACAATAAAGTTCCGTACAAAACTTTTGATCGCGTATTGAACGCTGATCTTGCAGAACCGGGTGTTCAATTTTATTACAAGCTTCGCGTGAAATGTAAAATGGAACACATCGAAGCAGATCCAGCAGGTTCTGCAGCAGTAAAACCAGGAACGAAGCCAACTGGAACCGGAGCATTACCTCCTAAAACCAACACCGGTGGAACGAATCCTCCTCCTCCGCCGGCTGGAACGTATCAACCGAAGGTTGCCGTGAAATAGACAGGATAAACAAAAGTGTTAACCGCAAGGACGCAAGGAGCGCAAAGGATAATCTCAATAAGGTCCTTGCGCACTTTGCGTCCTTGCGGTTAATTCTATTCCTGAGTGGTTAGAAAATTCCTATTTGGACTTAAACTTGTTGATCGCGTTGACCGTAAACTCCGACAAAACCAACTTCCCGCTCATCTCTGCACGTTCAATAAGTAGCGTATCCCAATGCTCTGTTCCTTCCCAGAAAATTTTTTTCAACATCATCATTGCTTCAGGATTGCTTTCTGAGAGACGTGTTGCAAGAGCGTTCACATTCGCATCGAGTTCTGCAATCGTAGAATAAATATCTGTGTATAATCCATTTTGCTTCGCCCAATTTGCATCGCGCCATTCAGTTGCATTGATCGCAAGATTTGTAAAAGCAGATTTTCCGATTTTCCTTTCAACTGCCGGTCCAACAACAAATGGTCCGATTCCAACTGCAAGCTCAGATAGTTTGACGGATGAGTTATCAGTTGCTAACGTGTAATCTGCTGCAGAAGCAATGCCAACGCCTCCACCAACTGCTTTTCCTTGAACTCGCGCAATTACAAATTTTGGGGCCTTGCGAATCGCATTAATTACCGCCGCGAATCCTGAGAAAAATGTTTTTCCTGTTTCAAAATCTTTTATGGAAATCAATTCATCAAAAGATGCTCCGGCACAGAATGCTTTTTCGCCTTCGCTCTGCAAAACAATGACTTTCACGATTGTATTGTTACTTGCGGCATTGATTTCTTCGGCAAGTTTCAGCAACAATTGACCAGGCAAAGAGTTGCTTTGAGGGTGGTGAAATGTGATTCGGGCTATTCCACCGTCAACTTCTGTCTTGACATATCCTTGATTTTCCATTGGAAACAGGTTTGATATTTGTCAAATTTACGTCAAGATGCTCAAGAATGATGAATTATCGCCTGAAATCAGTATTTTTGAACAAACCCTACATATGTTGACGGATTCGGAGGTTAATTCACTCCTTACAAATACAGGCGATGATTGGTTTTATCTTGGCGATGTGAGCGAAGATCTAATCAGTTCGTTTGTTGCAATGGTTGAAACGCGTCCGGATTTTCAACATCTTCCGCGTCCATCACGTCGTAGATTATTAAGTGCTGTTGTAGAGTGTTTGCAGAATATTCGCAACAATACTCCGCCGTTAACGACTCCAAGTCCAGGTTCAATTGTATACATGAGTCGTGTAAACCAATCTGATTATGGTTTGCGTTGTGGTAATGTGATGTTCACGAAGAATGTGCCACTGCTTAAAGAAAAATTGGAAGAAATCAACGCGGCAGGAATTGAAAAATTGAAAACCATGTATGTTGATCAAATGGAACGATCTTTACAGAATGGGAGCCGGACTAATGCTGGTTTAGGATTGATGGAAATTGCGCGTGCGGTGAATGGTCCCATTACTTATAAGTTTCTTCCTTTGGAAGGCGAATACACTTTCTTTTGTCTTGAATTAGAAATAGTACTGAATTAATCTGATGGAAGCCTACTTCATACCAGCTACAAAAGCTACTCCGGAAATAAATTTCAATCCGGCAGCTGCTGTTTATGCTATTACCGGCAGATCAATTCCGGCAGATGCTTCAGATTATTACTCTGGACTCGAGCGATGGGTTGAGCAATATATTCAAATTCATAAAGGCGACAGTATCACCATTGATATTAAACTTGATCACCTCAATACGGGTTCTGTTCGTTCACTTCTTTCTGTTCTATCGAAAGTAATTCGTCTGCGTGACCAAAATGTGAACGTCATGATCAATTGGCATCATGATGTTGAAGACGAAGATATGGTTGACAAAGGAGAAGAGATGTCGCTCATTCTTGAGCACCCATTCCGGTTTATTCCTTATCGGGACGAAGATTAAGGACTGTCTAACTTCGGCTCCGCTCAGTTTGACAATTACCTACGAACTCAGATCAAGTTAATGATTGGTTTCCTGAACTCTTTTCCAACAGACTTTCTCAATGATGATTGTCAAACTGAGCGGAGCCGAAGTTGACGTCGTATTATATACTCTTCAACAACTCCGTCGCTTCCGCAGCATATTTCCCCTTCTTCGCTTCGATCGATTGCAACAACACTTTCGCTTCAGGTTTACGATTCGCTTTGATCAGTGTATTTGCTTTCTGGAATTCAGCATCTTCAAATCTTGCGTGATTTTTATTCTTCAACACTTCATCAAAGAATGCAAGTGCAGAATTATATTGTCCGGAATCCAACAACTTGACACCGTTGGTGTACGAGAGTTCAAGATCAGCGTCTGATGGTTTCAATGGAAACGGGCCGTTTGATTGAACACTATCGGTAACAGTCTGGTCGTATGTTTCTGTTTGCACAACATTACCTGATGTACCACTTTGCGGAGAAGCCGGAACATCTGCATTCTTGACAACATCTGGTTCTTTGGTTCCTGAGGCTCCGGCGTTCTCTTGCTTCTTATCGTCATTTCGATCCTGCACAAGTGTTTGCTTCTCCGCTCTGGGTTTCGCATCGCCAGGAGGCAAACTTATTTTATTCACTTCCCAAAACTTTGCTTTTTTATCTGCGTCTTCTTTTGATTCTTCTTGCAGATTATCTTTTGCGGCAATTCCTCCAACAGTTTCTTCCGGAGCAAAAACAACAGCATCCATTTCACTTTCACCTTTTTTCAGGGCCTCCTCGTTTGCATCTTCCGGTGCGCCTTCAATAATTTCATTTTCCAAATCTTCGCTTTTCGATCTATATTCATCAGCTAGAACCTCACCTCCTGGGGCAGGATTTTTTTCAAACGGAGAATTGAGAATTTTCTGCTGGTCTCCACCTTGTGTAAATACTGTCGCAACGGTTGAGTCAGCTTTTGCACCTGAATATTCAGTTTCACCTGATGCAGGAGAAGAATTGTTTTTTGTTTCTGCACTTTCTGCTACACTCATTGATCCATCGCCATTCGCAATCTTGTTGACGAAAAATGTAGTGCCAAGTACAACAACCAAAACGGCTGCAACTGCATACCACATCTTTCTCGGATTCTGATTCAATCCAATTACTTTTCCCGACTCAACTGTTGCGGTTGCACTTTTTGTTAACGGAGTTGTAAGTACTGCGCGATCTTTCACCAGCATCAAGCCTTCCAAAGCATCAGAACACATTTCGCAATCAAGCATATGTTTTTCACACGTGTGCTGAACATCGGTGGAAAGTTTTCCATCAATGTAACCCATCATCTGATCCTGTGTTAAACAAGGATCAACTGGCAGGTGCGCGTATGTGATTTTTTCAGCCATGCTGTTTCTTTGTCATGAGGATTTTCAAATTCCTCTTTCCATTTTGTATGTAACTCTTTACTTCATTCAAACTATATCCGGTGAGAGCTGTTATTTCCTGGTAACATTTCTTTTCCAGGTAAAATAATTCCAGGCAGCGTCGCTGACTTTCGTTCAGCTCCTGCAGGCTACTCTCCATTGTTTGTAGTTGTCGTTCGGTTTCGGTTACACCATCAGGATGCACAACCATGCCGGTTTCCATATCGTTGATGGAATCTTTTTTTAACTCCAAATCCCGCGCTTTCTGGCTTTTTTTCGATCTGAGATACATCAAACACTCATTTTTCGCGACCGTATACAGCCAACCTTTGAATTGTTCAATCTTATGGCGACCTAAATCTTTGAGAAGTTGTGAAGCGGCTAAAGGCATATTGCCGTGGACTT
>CAZBYM010000178.1:0-8166 GCA_964495745.1 uncultured Chryseobacterium sp.
ACGTTACATCGGACCGGAAGTTCCGAAAGAAGAACTCATCTGGCAAGATCCACTTCCTGCAGTTGATCATAAGTTGATTGATGAGAATGACATTGCTGCACTCAAAGTAAAAGTTCTGAATTCGGGATTGAGTGTTTCACAACTCGTTTCTACTGCTTGGGCTTCTGCATCTACGTTCCGTGGATCTGACAAGCGTGGTGGTGCAAATGGAGCGCGAATCAGATTGGCGCCACAGAAATTCTGGGCGGTTAATAATCCAGCGCAACTTTCGAAAGTGCTGGATACATTGGAGTCGATTCAGAAAGAATTTAACGGAGCTCAGAAAGACAATAAGAAAGTTTCGCTCGCCGATCTGATTGTGCTGTCAGGATGTGCAGCAGTAGAAAAAGCTTCGAAGGATGGCGGTAACGCTATAAAAGTTCCGTTCACTCCGGGACGCACCGATGCTTCTGCAGAACAAACGGATGTAGATTCGTTCTCTGTTCTCGAGCCAGCGGCTGATGGTTTCCGCAATTACGCGAAAACAAAGTTCAGTGTTGCAACAGAAGAACTGCTGGTAGATAAAGCACAATTGCTAAATCTCACCGCACCGGAAATGACCGTTCTCGTTGGAGGAATGCGTGTGCTGAATACAAATTTCGACGGATCGAAGCACGGTGTGTTTACGAAACGTCCGGAAACACTTACGAACGATTTCTTCGTTAATCTTCTTGACATGAGCGTGATGTGGGTTCCACTCGACGAGCACAAGGAAGTGTTTCAGGCATATGACCGGGTGAAACATGAAGTCCGTTGGACAGGAACGCGTGCCGATCTTATTTTCGGTTCGCATTCAGAACTCAGAGCACTTGCGGAAGTTTATGCTTGTTCTGATTCACAAGAAAAATTCGTGAACGATTTTGTTGCCGCTTGGAACAAGGTGATGAATCTGGATCGTTACGATCTACTTTGATTATTACGCAGATTACACAGATTTCCAAGAGAAGTATCTCTGGACTAATCTGTGTAATCTGTGTTAAAAGGTTACTTGCTCCTGCTCTCCGTCACCACAACTTTCCGCATCCTTAACATCGAATCTGAAAATTCGCTCCATGGCTTAGTTTGGGTGCTATGTTTGGGAGTCATTAAATCGATTTTCATGGAGGGCTCGTTGCCAAAACATAAAGTGAATCAACTTTTTGGTTGGCAAACTCAATGAGATTCGCTAATTTTGATTGTAAGAATGTTGGGAATGACTGCATTGGAACTAAAAACGGAGTTGCACCACCTTATTGATAAGGTTCAGGACAATAGTGTGCTTAAGGCAATTCAAACATTGCTCCAAAAGCAAGTTGACAATGATGAAGCGGGATTCGATTCGAAGGGCAAGTCTCTTTCGCACAAAGCGTTTATTAAGCGCATTGAGAAAGCTGAGGCTGAAATAAAAGCAGGACGCTTTGTAACTGCGGCGCAGTTGGAGAAAGAGTCTGAAAGGTGGTAGAATGAAATTGTGGCGTGGCGTGTCGTGAGTTGCTGAGAAATTCCCTTCTTACACAGATTGGGTATGAAAAATTATTTTGAAATCTGCGTAATCTGTGTTAGAAGGATTTTTCGGGTAACACGAATTACTTGTTTCTACTCTCCACCACCACAACTTTCCCCATCCGAATCATCGAATCCGAAATCGCTCTCCAGAAGTAAACGCCTGCAGCCAAGTTTTCTGTTGCGATAATTTCTCCATGAGAATAATTTCCGCGATGCACAAGTTTTCCCTGCTGGTCAACAATTTCCACGTTGAATAATTCTGTTGAGGTACTGAAGAAAGTGAATTCTTGTCCTTGTGTAATTGCTGTTGGTGTAATCATCGCGCCTCCAGTCTGAACAACTGGAGTTGGTGCAATTCCTACTGGTGTAGTAATGTTGATGTTGTCGACATACAGTGCTTGGCCCCAATGACCATGGTTGCGGAAAGCAATCAGTAAATCACTCTCCAATGCATAAGCAGAAAGATCAATGCTGTCTGTTGCCCACTGTGTTGAATCAGGAACAAATGTTGCACTTTGATTTTGTGGAGCTGTTGCCAATTGACTTCCACCTTTTCTCCAGAGTGAAGTAAATGTTACGCCACAATCGAGAGAGACAAGAACTTCAAGAGAGTCGCTGTACGGAAATCCATATTCTGCATAGGCGTAATCGAACTTTAATTCGTTTTGTGCTTGTGCCGTCATGTCAACACGAATGCGCATATCGTCCCAAGTTCCTTGACTGTCGTAAACGTAATTGTCGAATATGCACGACTGCGATGAATTTCCATATCCACCAGCCTGAGTTGAGAGCGACCACTGCGGACCGCTATCCGGATTTTCTTGAAACCATCCTGCAGGAGGAAATGCAGTTTGAAAATCTTCCTGCAAATTTCCGTTCTGCTGGTACGCCGCAACTGTAAGCGCCAGTGTGTCGCTGTCGGTTTGCGCGGATCCATCTGTAACGGTTAATGTTACAACATAAATTCCCGGCGTGTTGTACACCACATCAGGATTACGTTGCGTTGATGAAGTCGGATTTCCTCCAGGAAAACTCCACGACCAACTTGCGCCTGCATGATTCAACACAGAATGATCTTCGAAGTGAAATGTATCCGCATCGCAATTGATAGTGTATGAAAGTTTATCGACTTGCGGATGTGCAATCGGATAGGCAGGTTGATCGATCAATTGATTTTCCCAAACACCACGTCCGTATGTCGACACGCGGATTTTTCCATCACGATAAAACGGTCGCGCGTACAATGTGTTCATGTATGTTGGCAATCCTGTATTATCAACCACCCAATTTGACATGGTGTTGTTGCGATAATACACAGTCGTGTTCGTGCAATAATATATTCCTCCGTTTGTTGCACTAACGCAAAGCAATGATCGACCTTCCTGATTGTCGAGCAGCGATGAAGAAAGATTCGTCCATGTTGCTCCGCCATCTCCCGATTGGAAAACTTTGGAACCGTTTGCTCCACCAGGATAAGCAATCCACAAGGAATCTTCATCAGACATGGATGCAGTAACAAGCATACGAGAACTTGTACCAGATGGAATGGTTAGTTGAATCCATGTTGTTCCGCCGTCAGTTGTCTTCCATAGTTTGCCGATGTTTCCTGAAGCAGGACGTTGCACAACATACATCACATTCGTATTGCTCGCGCAAATTTCGAAGTAGCTGAGATCTGCAGTAGCTTGTGTTCCGAACGCGTAAACCAGATTGTATGAACCACCTCCATCTGTGGATTTGTATAATTTATTTTCATTGCCAATCCACGCAATGCCGTAACACGTTGGATCGAATTTCATTTCACTCGATTGCGCTGTCCAATAACTTTCATTGGGCCACATGCCAATGCTCGACCATTGAATCGGTTGACCAATAGCTGTTGGAATCAAAACGCCGCCAAGCTCGGATGAATATACTTTTCTGTTCGTGCCGGGATTAACATAGCCAGATGCCGGTTCTGCACCGCCGAGTTGAAGAAATTCTCCTGCAGGATAATTCTGATGGTATGCAATATTTCCATTGTGATACAAACCTCCAACCATCACATCTTCATTCCATCCGGTTCCAAATCCCCAGAACTCTGCACCATGAACTCCATCCATCCGCACTTGATTGTCGTTATTGAAAAAATCTGTGGAGTAATATATTCCTCCATCATTCGTCACCCAAACTCCATTAACGCCAACGCGGAAATCCTGCATATCGACGTGCATGTCTAATGGTCCACCAACATATCCGGCAACAGACGTGAATGTTGATCCGCCATTTGTTGAGCGATACAAATTCAAGCCGCCAATTAATAAATTGTCAGCATCATTCGGGTCAGCCATTATTGCGCAATTGTAAAATCCTTGATGATATGTCCAATTCGGTTCACCGTATGCAAGATTCAAATGCGTGGCAGTGTATGGACCGCCATCTGGTCCATTCGGTAAAGTCCATGATTGTCCGCCGTCATTGCTTCTGTAAATTCCAATGTATCCGAAGTCGTTTGGTTTGGAATCGCCAATGAGATACGCATACACACGAAGAGGATCTGCAGGAGAAACTGCAAGTCGTGCTCCTCCGTCGTATCTGGAACTGTTAGTAGAAGAATACCATCCGCTGGTTTGAATCGCGAATGTTGAGCCTGTATCTGAAGACAAATAAAACTCACACATCTGTTGAGCAGGATTTGTTTTCAGTATGTAAACAAAATTGGTTGTGCCGGGACGAAGTTTCACATCCCAGCATGTTTGTGAAAATATCTGAGTCCATGTTTGTCCACCATCCGTGCTTTTGTAAAATCCTTTTTCAGAAGCAAACATTACGACATTCGGATCAGTTGGGTGAACAAGAATTTCATTTACCCCGAGATTATTCGTTGCATAAGATGTGTTCCAAGTTGCACCTGCATCCGTGCTTACCACAAGAAGATCGCCACTACCAGCGAAAACGCGTGCGGAATCATTCGGATCAACGCAAACTGCAGTTACACCACCATCAAGTGGATCGTTGAGTGTGACAAGTGTCCAATTCAAGCCTGCATCATACGAACGATAAATTTCACCCGGTTCAGTTCCGCAATACAAAACGTTTGGTGATGAAACACATTGCGTGATTGAGTATACATTTGTTTGTTGTCCTTGTCGACTTCCATCTTCTCCCCATACTTTTGTTGGACCAACTAATGTCCACGGTGCCATGCTGGAAGAAGTTGAGGGAGTTGAGCGCATCGTGGAGGGATCGGGTTTGCGTATGAATCCATTTTCATTTACCCAAGAAATATTTTTCTTTCTCCAGAATCTATAATACTGCGTGTGATATGTTTTTACGAACGTATGTGTTGCATACCAATCTTTGTAAAGCGCATCGACTGTAAATACGTTCGGATCTTCACTGTACATTTCTTGCGCCCAAATCGGAAGCGATGCAATTTCAGCTTGAGAAGGTTTCGCGAGTTGTTGTGCATTAATAAATGTGAACACAAGAACAGCAGAGAAAAGGAGAATAAATTTTTTCATAATAGCAATGCGTTTTGAGCGACGTAAATATCAGCAAATGGCTTCACAGTTCTGATCGGCCTGTTGAAAAAACGCAGAATTGGTGAATCTTCGGCTAGTAACTGCATAAAAAAGACCCACCAGAGGTGAGTCTTTTTAGAAAGAAAAATCAATGACTATTCTGTGACAATCACACGCTGCGATGACTGAATTCCATCAGCAGTAACAACAGTAATCATGTACAATCCAGATTCTGAGATTGTGATTTGTGCATTCTTATTTTGCATTTTCTGAGTGCTCACCAGTTTCCCTTGCGCATCATAAATCATCACGTCGGCAGTTGACGTTGTGTTTAGTTGCAATGTGAATGTTCCGTTGTTCGGGTTAGGATAAACCGAAAACTCAGAACCGGAAACTGGGAACTGAATATCAGTGCAGACGTCCACATAAATTGAATCAGTAGAGTTTGCCGAGCATCCCAAACTGTCCGTGAACATGTATGTAATCATGTGCATGCCAACTCCGGCAGTTGCAGGATCAAACATTCCTGCACTTACGCCAGGGCCAGAGAAAGTTCCACCTGATGGTGATTCTCCAGTGAGCATAAACATTCCGTCAGTAGAACAAACTGTATCAGTTGCAATGGCGAGAGTAGCTACCAACACGGCAGATTCTGTGATAACAACTGTTCCTCCATCAGTACATCCATTCGCGTCTGTCAGCAATCCAACATACGTTCCTGCAGGTAATCCGGATAAATCTTCTGTAGTGTATGCGCCGCTGTTCCAATCGAACGTATATGGACTAGTTCCTCCAGTCACCGTGAGATCAATCGATCCGGTTGAATCACCATTGCATGCTACATTCACTTGTGTGACTGAAACGGAAAGTGCGCTTGGCTCAGTGACTACAGCAGTTGCGGATACAATACATCCGTTCGTGCACGTAACAGTACCAACGTATGTTCCAGCTGCGAGCCCTGTAATAGTAGTTGTTGTTCCACCATTCGACCACAAATAAGTGTAAGGTGCAGTGCCTCCTGAAGCGGCTATTGTTGCTGATCCGTCATTGCCGCCGAAGCATGAGATGTTCGTCGTTGAAGTAGATGCCGCAAGAACTGCAGGTTGTGCAATAGTAACTGATGTAGTTGTTACGCAGCCGTTGGTACATGTAACTGTACACGTGTAAACTCCTGCGGACAATCCGGTTATTGCTGATGTAGTTGCAGCATTTGACCATGCGTATGTATATGGGGAAGTTCCTCCGGTAGCGCTTGCAGTTGCAGAACCGTCGTTGCCACCAAAACAGGTAACACTGCTTGACGTTGCTGAAGCCGAAAGTAAAGCTGGTTCAGTAACTGTGAAAGTTTGCGTTGCAGTATTTCCTCCCGAGTCAGTAATTGTAACCGTGTAAGTTCCTGCTGCAAGACCTGAAGCAGTTGCGGCGTTTCCACCAGATGGAGCCCACGAATAAGTGAATGGGCCTGATCCACCAACAGGACTTGCCGTAAGAGATGCATTTGCGTTGCCATTGCAAAGCACAAGTGAAGTTTGCGTAACAGTTGCTGAAAATACAATAGGAGCTGTTACTTCGATATAGCCATTTCCAGCGCGAAAACCTGCAGTATGTGTAAAGACTGTTACAGTTCCTCCAGTGTAACTACTTCCACCTCCACCACCTTCCCAAGCAGACGCTCCTCCTCCATAATATCCACCACCACCACCACCACCGGTTTGTCCGCCAGGTGCATTGCCACCAGCACCTAAAACACCATTAGGTACACCACCTGCAGACTGTGTTGCTCCTCCTCCAAGATATGTTCCGGTCAAACCATTGGTTCCGATTAAACCTCCCGCGTTTCCTCCTGCGTTACCTGATGAGTAATTCACTCCTGTTCCGCCACCACCAGCACCTATTACAATACGATTTGAGAATGCATTTCCACTTTGTCTGATATCTGATGCGCCACCGCCGCCGCCGCCACTTCTACCACCAGACCATCCACCACCAGTTCCACCGCCATTGAATCCTGCAGTTCCGCCCACCGTTGTGCCACCCGGACCACCTTGTCCTCCTACCCAAATATTCAGAACTTCTCCTGGTGTTACCGGTACGGTCGCTTGTACGCGTCCTCCAAATCCCGGGACAGCTGCTGGACAGTTATAACCGAATCCGCCCTGTGCACCAACTACATCTACTGTAATGGATGTCACTCCAACCGGAACAGTGTAAGTTTGAGCTGCACCTGTGTAATTGAAAGTTGTCACTTGGCTTTGTCCGCTCAGGCTGACCAAAGTGAATGCGCCAGCTGCAATCAGCTTCGCACTACCAAAAAGTTGCTTCATGATTTTTAGAGTAGTCGTTTGCATAAGAAAAAAATTAGTGTGAATAAATGTCTGCCGGGTTTTCAAAGCATGATTATCGCTTACTGTAAGTGCGATTGTCATGATTGTAGCGAAGTTAATCTAATTTGAGAAACGACCCCAAGCCAATTTTGTTAACTCACGCGCAGATGTCTGAATTTTCATTTTTTTTGACGTGCAGGAATTCAAGGATGCCCTTTTACACGTCAAATTGCGGACGAAACCAACGAAATTTCTAGCTGATTCACGACAGCTTATCGCGATCATTGGAATTCGGTTTACGAAAATTCGCTTCCCTACCAAAAAACCGAATTTATCCACCAGATATGAAATACAAAATAATATGAACTCCGGACATACTAACTTTCCGGAAGAAGATGAAAAAGATTTTCCTGATTCCGACGCTTTTACTCACGCTTTCCACTAGTGCTCAGGAATCGTTGAGCCCAAAGCCTGGCATTACTGTCAACGGAAATCAATGCCTTATCCAAAACACAATTTGGAGTTGCATTCCTGTTACTTGCGACAGTCTTGTAATTTTCGCAGGCGACTCGGTTGAGTTCTGCACTTTTCAACAAATTTTTCTAAACACAGATACAGCGTATTGGTTGGAATGGCGGTTCAGCGGTTGCAGCAATTTTTCGGACAGTATTCGACAGGTTTATCCAACTGTTACACCAATTTGTTACTGGCCGCGATGGGATTCTGTCGGAACATTTACAGTCGAAGTTTTATACAACGGTTGGTTGACAGCTTATCCTGGAAGCGATTGTTATTCGTTCGGTCCTTCGCATTGG